>CACZPJ010000001.1 GCA_902782995.1 uncultured Lachnospiraceae bacterium
GATCTGATCAGTTGGTCAAAGACCGGATACGACAAGCAGACCGGTGTACTGGTGGAAAGCTATCTGCCGATCGGGCAGAAGAGCATTGCAGATTCCTTAAAGGATGGGGATATCACGAAGAAGCAGGCAGACAGTCTGTATCTGGCATTGGAGCAGACGCTTTCTGCGATCGGGGATGAGGAAACAAGTTATAAGAAGGGCTTAAATACTTTCCAGAGCGAAGAGACGAATCTGTCCTATACCTACAGTGAAAACGGAACACTGCTTTATTCGAATGTGACCCTGTCGGAAGATGCACTTGCCTATGCAAGGGCAAAGGGCAGTTATATGTACTACAACGACAAGGAGCTGAAGTTTCGGACGAACGTAAACGGGATGGAGAGTTATTTTTATAACACCTTAGATCCGCTGCTGTCTGGTATGGGCAATCATGCCGAGCTGATGGTGGCAGTGGATACCGCTTTCCCGTATCAGGATAGTTTTACCGATGGGGAAAAGGAATACAGCACACTGCGTCCATGGGTAATGGTCAGTGTGGTAGCACTCGTGATCAGTGTCTTTGGATGGATCATCACGCTGGTCTATCTGACGAATAATGCGGGACGCGGGGAAAAGGAAGGTGTCGTTGTTTTATCCGTGATCGATCACATTAAGACAGAGATCTTTTTCGGCATCTTTGTCCTGATCACGCTTGCGCTGATCGGCATCTCCTTTTCGGCATCGCGCAGCAGTTGGGATATACCGGGCATGCTGATCCTGACAGGTGCGACGGCATTTGTCTATGATCTGGCATTTCTTGGCTTTTACCTGAGCATGGTGCGCCGGGTGAAGGCGGGCGTGCTGTGGGAATACAGCCTTTTGAACTGGATCATAAAAAGTACGAAGCGTGTGCTGCATACCTGGAAGAGCTCGATCCGAGTTATTTTTCTCTTTGTGCTGAACGTGATCATGTTCCTTGCCCTCGGCTACTGGACATTTTCAGCAAAAAGCATGGTCGCGGCATGGATGCTTATTCTTATGATCCTGTTAGAGGGTGCGCTTTATCTGCGCAATATCGTCCAGCATCAGGAGATCATGAAGGGAATCGAGAAGATCACAGACGGGAATCTTTCCTATAAGCTGCCGCTTGAGAATCTGCATGGAGATAACTGCGAGCTGGCAGAGGCGGTCAACAGCATTGGTGATGGCCTGCGTCATGCGGTCGATGAGAGTACGAAGAATGAACGTATGAAGGCGGATCTGATCACGAATGTCTCCCATGACATCAAGACACCGCTGACCTCGATTATCAATTATGTCAACCTGCTTAAGATGGAGCGGATCGAAGATAAGCGGATCGCGGAATACATTGACATCTTAGATGAGAAGTCCCAGCGGCTTAAGCAGTTGACCGAGGATCTCGTAGAGGCATCACGGATCAGCTCCGGTAACATTACGCTTCATATGACAAGGATCAATCTCGTGGAACTGATCTATCAGACCGGTGGCGAGTTCAACGAGAAGTTCGAAGCGAAGGATCTGACAACGATCACGAAGCTGCCGAAGGAAGCGGCATACATCATGGCAGATGGCAGGAGAATCTGGCGTGTGGTCGAAAACCTCTATAATAATGTTGCCAAGTATGCGATGGCACACACGCGTGTCTATGTCACGATGGAAAAGGGCGAAGATGAGGTCAGCTTTGAGATCAAAAATGTCTCCGAACAGGCATTAAACGTCGAAAGTACCAACCTGACAGAACGTTTTGTACGTGGGGACGAATCCCGTACGACGGAAGGCAGCGGACTTGGACTGTCAATCGCACGCAACCTCACGAATCTGATGGGTGGAACCTTCCGGATCGATTTAGACGGCGATCTGTTTACGGCAAGATTTACATTTCCGCTCGCAGAGCAGGAGGAATCACCGGCTTCATAGAAATGAGGTTTTGAAAGCTTGATTTTTTGGGTGGCTATCTATATAATTAACATCAGGTAAATACGCCAGAGTGTTACCGTGATAAAGGGACGGCTCGTGGCATTACACATATCATCAGATTAGGAGGACACAGAATGAAACTGTATGAAGGTGGCGCATATCTGGTAAATGGTAACCAGATCGTTGCGGATACAGCCGAAGCCGCAGCAGCAATCAACAGTATGACAGGAAAAACCGTAAGTAAGGAAGAGGCAGCGAAGAATACGATTGCCTATGGTATTTTGAAGGATCACAATACCTCCGGCAATATGGAGAAGTTAAAGATCAAGTTTGATAAGCTGACTTCTCATGATATTACATTCGTAGGAATTATCCAGACTGCAAGAGCATCGGGATTAGAGAAGTTCCCGATCCCTTATGTACTTACGAACTGTCACAACAGCTTGTGTGCCGTAGGCGGAACGATCAACGAAGATGACCACATGTTTGGTCTGACCTGTGCGAAGAAATATGGCGGCATGTATGTACCACCTCATCAGGCAGTTATCCATCAGTTTGCAAGAGAGATGCTTGCAGGCGGTGGCAAGATGATTCTGGGTTCTGATTCCCATACACGTTATGGTGCATTAGGTACCATGGCAATGGGCGAAGGTGGTCCTGAGCTTGTAAAACAGTTATTGGAGCAGACGTATGACATCAATATGCCGGGTGTTGTCGGTATCTATATGACAGGAACACCGGCAAAGGGTGTTGGACCACAGGATATCGCACTTGCAATTATCGGAGAAGTATTTGCAAACGGATACGTTAAGAATAAGGTTATGGAGTTCGTTGGACCGGGCGTTTCAAATATGAGCGTGGATTATCGTATCGGTGTGGACGTTATGACAACGGAGACTACCTGCTTATCTTCAATCTGGAGAACAGACGATAAAGTACAGGAGTTCTATGATATTCATGGAAGAAGCGGTGACTTTAAGCAGTTAGAGCCGGGCGATGTCACCTATTATGATGGCATGATCGAGATCGACTTAAGTCAGATCAAGCCAATGATCGCAATGCCGTTCCATCCGAGCAATACATATACGATCGAGGAACTGAATGCGAACCTTCTTGACATCTTAGATGACTGTGAGAAGAAGGCACAGGTAAGCTTCAACGGACAGGTAGACCTGAACCTGAAACAGAAGGTAAGAAACGGTAAGTTCTATGTAGATCAGGGTATCATCGCAGGCTGCGCCGGTGGTGGCTTTGAAAATATCTGTGATGCAGCGGACATCTTAAATGGTGCAAGCATCGGTTCGGATGAATTTACCTTAAGTGTATATCCGGCAAGTACCCCGATTTATATGGAGCTTGTGAAAAACGGAGCAGTTGCAAAGCTGTTAGAGACAGGTGCGATCGTTAAGACAGCATTCTGCGGACCATGCTTTGGTGCGGGCGATACTCCTGCAAACAATGCATTCTCGATCCGTCATTCAACCAGAAACTTCCCGAACCGTGAAGGCTCTAAGGTACAGAACGGACAGATCTCATCTGTAGCATTGATGGATGCACGTTCGATCGCAGCTACCGCAGCAAATAAGGGAATCTTAACGGCAGCTACCGATATGGATGTAGATTACACGAAGCCGAAGTACTTCTTTGATAAGACGATCTACGAGAACCGTGTATTCGACAGCCATGGCGTTGCAGATCCTTCCGTAGAGATCCACTTTGGTCCGAATATCAAGGACTGGCCGAAGATGAGTGCCTTAACCGAGAATCTGGTATTAAAGGTTGTTTCTGAGATCCATGATCCGGTAACTACCACCGATGAGCTGATCCCATCCGGAGAAACATCCTCTTACCGTTCGAATCCGCTCGGACTGGCAGAGTTCACACTTTCCAGAAAGGATCCGGAGTATGTAGGACGTGCGAAGGCAGTACAGAAGGCAGAGCATGCAAGATTAGAGGGAACACATCCATGTGAGGTTCTCCCGGAGATCAAGGATGCCATGAAGGTGATCAAGTCACAGTTTGCAGATGTGAACCATACGAATATCGGAATCGGAAGTACGATCTTTGCAGTAAAACCGGGCGATGGTTCTGCGCGTGAGCAGGCTGCTTCCTGCCAGAAGGTATTAGGCGGCTGGGCAAATATTGCAAACGAATATGCAACCAAGCGTTATCGTTCGAACCTGATCAACTGGGGAATGCTGCCATTCCTGATCGATGAGGGCGAGCTTCCGTTCACCAACGGTGATTATCTGTTCATTCCACAGATCCGTAAGTCTGTAGAAGAAAAGGCAGATCAGATCACAGCATATGCGGTAAAGGGTGATCAGTTAGTACCGTTTACCTTAAGACTGGGTGAACTGACCGATGAAGAGCGTGAGATCATCTTAAAGGGTTGTCTGATCAATTACAATCGTAAATAAGACAGATGTTTGTGGCGCAGAATCAAGTATCCAACCGGTTCTGCGCTTCTTCATCCCAAGCAATCATAAGTACCCGGGAAGGGAGAGGTATATGGAGGAACAAGAAAAGAACCTGACAAGTGATGGACAGGGGAAGAAAAAGGAAAAGGCAAACTGGAACATACGTCCGTATCTTGCAGTGGCACTTTTAACCTTTATCGTATTCTGCCTGTGTATTGCAGTATTTTTTATCATCCTGCGGTTTAGCGGTGTTAAGGCGGGCTGGGATAAGCTGATGAAGGTACTCCAGCCGATCATTATAGGTGGTGTGATCGCATATCTGATCAATCCGGTAATGAAGTTTATCGAGCACCATTTAGATAAGCCGATGCAGACGAAGATAAAGTCTGAAAAAAGCAGAAAGAAGTTCTGCCGTACGGTTGGAACCTTCGGTGCGCTGGCATTTTTCCTGTTGATCATCTTTTTACTGATCGAAATGATCGTTCCGCAACTGATCCAGAGTATCAGCGGTGTAGTGACGGATCTGCCGAATCAGGTGAATGGCTTTATCAAGTGGACAGACAATATTGCGAAGAATAACAATCAGTGGGCGGCTGTTTTAGAAGAGGCAGTACGAAAGGGCTCGGATTTCTTACAGAACTGGTTTAAGAATTCCTTCCTCCCGGACATCAATACCTACATTACAGAGATCACCAGTGGAGTAATCAATGTGGCAAAGGTACTGATCAATGCATTAGTCGGACTGATCATTGCGGTTTACCTGCTTCTTAGTAAGGAGAAGTTCGTGGGTCAGGCGAAGAAGATCATCTATGCACTGATCCCTGCAAAACAGGCAAATGTTGTGATCCATACGATCCGTAAGAGTAACGACATCTTCGGTGGATTTATTTCCGGTAAGATCTTAGACTCTGCGATCATCGGTGTGCTCTGCTACATCGTGCTGAAGATCATGAACATGCCATACACCCTGTTAGTATCCGTGATCGTAGGATTTACCAATGTGATCCCGTTCTTTGGACCGTTTATCGGAGCAGTACCAAGCTTTATTATCATTGCACTGGCTGACCCGATCAAGGGATTATATTTCGTGATCTTCGTTGTGATCTTACAGCAGATCGACGGAAATATCATCGGACCGAAGATTCTTGGTGATTCGACCGGACTTTCTTCCTTCTGGGTTGTTTTTGCGATCTTAGTCGGAGGCGGACTGTTTGGCTTTGCCGGAATGCTGCTTGGTGTGCCGACATTTGCGGTTATCTACTATATTTTAAGTCATGTATTCAGTTACATCTTGAAGAAGCGTAAGCTTCCGCCGGAGACTGAGGCATATATCTATGCAACGCATGTCGATTCCGCGACCGGTGATGTCGTATATAACCGGAAGTATCAGGCATATTTGGATGCACAGAAAAAGCAGGAAGAGAAAAAAGAAAGCTAAAAAATATTAAAAAAATTTTAAATATCAAATGATACAATATATAGTATCCTGTACCAATGAGAAACAATAAATCTAGTTGTTACAGGATACTGTTTTTTTTGACAGAAACAGACGTGTATGATAAACTTAAAGCATAAATTAGGTGTACTATACCTGATAAAGGGTTTGAGGTGACATATTTTGGATAAATATGAATATAAATTGAAATTAGATGAGATAAAGAGCCTTGCGGGTGAGAAGCGTTATGAAGAGGCTGCACAACTGGTGGATTCGATCAACTGGCGGAAGGTGCGTAATGTGAATTCACTTGTGATGGCAGGGGAGATCTATGCACAGGTAGGACGCTATGAGGATGGGAAGGAGATCCTGCTTATGGCGTATGACCGTTCTCCGATCGGAAGGATGATCATCTACCGTCTGGCAGAGATCGCGATCAAGACGAAGAACTTTGAGGAAGCACAGGAGTATTACGATGAGTTTGTCGAGATCGCACCACATGATAATCTGAAATATGTTCTGCGTTATGAGATGAATAAGGAGCAGGGAGCCGGCTATGATGTGCTGATCGGAATCCTTGAGGAGTTGAAGGAACAGGAATATTCCGAGAAGTGGGCGTTTGAGCTTGCTTATCTGTATCATCAGGCAGGTGATGCTGAGGCATGTGTCAATGCGTGTGATGAACTGATCCTGTGGTTTGGCGATGGCCCTTATGTAGAGAAGGCATTAGAGCTTAAGATGTTATACCAGCCGCTGAACAAGGTGCAGGAGGAAAAGTACCGTTCCTTTAAGCAGCGCAGGGATGGCGTGGTGGAGGTTCGCCCGACCGATACCCTAGAGTCCGGGGAGATCGTAAAAGAGACTGTCCAGATCCCGCAGGTGACGACGAATGCCAGTAAGTTCAATACCGTGAACTTACAGCAGGAGCTTGCAAAGAGCATGCAGCAGATCATGGATGCGACCGAGAAGGAGACGGTCAACGATCAGATGGATAACATCAAGAAGATCGTAGAAGAGATCCCGTATCTGGCAATGCCGACCGAGGAGAAGTCAGAAGAGAACTTAGAAGAAAAGTATGGACATATTGAGACCGATGAAGAGATCGACGGTTCGCTGAAGATCAATTTTCAGGAGCTGTTGGCAGAGGACCGCGACGGACAGATCAGCATGATGGTTCCGGAGCGTGCGTTAGAGAAGCAGATCACCGGTCAGATGAATATTGAAGACATCTTAGAGGAGTGGGAGCGGACAAGACGTGCCGCCGAAGCTGCCTTAGAAGAAGCAAAGCAGCGGAAGTTAGAGTCGGCAAA
>CACZPJ010000002.1 GCA_902782995.1 uncultured Lachnospiraceae bacterium
CAGGTTCTCTACCTCGATCTCGATCTTGCGTACAAATGGTGCATAGGCTTTCGCACGCTCGATCGCCTGCTTCACGCCTCCTGCTGCGCCGATATGATTATCCTTTAATAATACGCCATCGGACAGATTGTATCTGTGATTGCAGCCACCACCGACACGGACTGCATATTTTTCAAAAATACGGTTGTTCGGTGTCGTCTTACGCGTATCAAGCAGCTTCGTATCCGTTCCTTCTAACAGCTTTGCAACATTATGGGTATAGCTGGCAATTCCACTCATTCTCTGTAAGTAATTTAATGCAACACGTTCACCGGATAACAGCGTACGGATGTCTCCGTGTACCTTTGCCATCAACTGTCCCGCCTTCACTTCATCTCCGTCTGCCACAAAGCACTCGGTCTTTGTCTCCGGGTCAAGTAACTCGAACACACGGGCAAATATCTGAAGTCCACAGATAATGCCGTCCTCCTTACAGATAAGATCTACCTCTCCCTGACACGGATGCGGCATCACACTGTTCGTGGAAACGTCCTCACTGGTAATATCTTCCCTCAGTGCGCTTAAGATCAATGGGTCTGCGTTTAATTTTAATGTAACCTGATCGTACATATCAAATCCTCTTTTCTCTATTCTTATATTCTGCTAAATGTTCGTCCTAAGGCTGCTGCCACACCAGAGATCAGCCTGCCTTACGCTTGCTGTCCGCTTCATCTGCCTGCCGGATCGCTTCTAGTACCAGTCTGCGGTTCTCTTCTTCGAAAGCCGTGGCATCCTCATACCGGACAAGCGATGCATTACTGACGACATCTGCCCGCTTACCTGAATTTTCCTCCGGCTGCTTTGCCTGCATATCATCTGCTGCGCGCTTTGCAAAAACAAGGCTCTCTAACAGGGAATTGCTTGCGAGGCGGTTCCTTCCATGCACTCCATTGCAGGCTGTTTCTCCGACTGCATACAGATGATCCATGGAAGTGTGGCTCACATGATCCACACGGATACCACCCATAAAGTAATGCTGTGCCGGAACAACCGGGATACACTCCTTGGTAACATCATACCCCATTTCCTGACAATGCGCTACGATATTTGGAAAATGTGTGCGCAGCTCGTGTTCCGGGATCGTCCGAAGATCTTCCCAGACATGCATGGTACCGTCTTTTTTCATCTGCTCATGGATCTTCTCTGTCAAAAGATCTCTTGGCAGAAGTTCATCCACAAAACGGTTGCCATCCTTATCGTAGAGCTTTGCGCCTTCTCCACGTACAGATTCCGAGATTAAAAAGCTACGATCCTCTTCCTTCTCCGAATAGAAGGTCGTCGGATGTACCTGTACATAATTGATGTCCTTTAATTCTACACCATGACGGATCGCAAGTGCAAGCGCATCCCCGGTCAGATGTCGGAAATTCGTCGAGTGCCGGTAGAGCCCGCCGATACCGCCGCAGGCAAGTACCGTCTGCTCTGCATACACCTTTTCGAAGCTGCCATCTTCCATACGGAGCACTGCACCATAACAGTCATTTTCCTGACAGATCAGATCGACTAATCTGGTATATGGATAAAGTGTAATATTTTCCCGTTTTTTCGCCTCTTCCAACAGCTTGCTTGTAATCTCTTTTCCGGTAATATCCTCATGAAACAGGATTCTTTTTGCAGAATGTGCGCCCTCTCTGGTAAACAGAAGCTCTCCATTCTCATCCCGCTCAAAGTCAACACCGTATCCGATCAGATCCTTTACGACATCGACAGAGGAACGGATCATGATCTCCACCGACTTCTTATCATTCTCATAATGTCCTGCACGCATGGTATCTTCGAAGTAGCTGTCATAGTCATCCTCACTCTTTAGCATGCACATACCACCCTGTGCAAGAAAGGAGTCATTGCTTTCTAAATCGGACTTTGTAATTACCATGATCTGTTTTTCCTGTGGAAGCTGTAATGCACAATACAGTCCGGAGCATCCGCTTCCCACGATTAATATATCTGTTTTCATATGATTGCCTCGATTCTTTTTACGATCTATTTTGCAAGTGCAAGCATCTGTTCTAACGGATGCAGTGCCTGTGCTCTTGTTTCTTCACTGACGAATACTTCGTTGCTCTCGTTTTGTAATACCTCTGACACCTTATCTAATGTGACAAGCTTCATATCCGCACAGACCTGCTGTTCCATGACTGGATAAAAGGTCTTGTCCGGATTCTGTTTTTTCAATTCATAAAAGACACCGGTCTCTGTTCCGATCAGGAATTCCTTTGCATCACTTTTCGATGCTGCTTCGATAATACCGGAGGTACTTCCGATATAATCTGCCTCTTCTAATACTTCTGCCGTACATTCCGGGTGAACAAGAAATGGTGCGCCC
>CACZPJ010000003.1 GCA_902782995.1 uncultured Lachnospiraceae bacterium
CAACAAACATTCACAATCCGGGCTATTGCCCTACTTGTTCATGTTTGTTTATTTGTCAAATCGATAAGCAAATTTGCCTGCAAGCAGTCATATTGCTTATCTGTTTGACAAAATTATTATATCATGTGCGTAATAGCTCCGGCACAAGTCCGAAAAAATTTCAGTTTTCCGGACTCGCGGGCGCGTTCTCATACCGTCCAGTCAACTATATTATGCAAGCATTTATAGTTGGCTGGACGGTATGCTCGCTTTTGCCTTCGCGAACATTATATCATATTCCATGTTTAGGATCATAGTTTTGCGTAGAAAATATGACTCAAATAGAGCAAATGTGCAATATGGGTCATATTTGTTTTGCAATATTCTATTGCAATTATGACTCATTTGAGGAAAATGTGTTTCTGGGTCATAGAAATCGTCTTGTCAGATCTGTTGACTTATGACCTGATAAGTAAAAATATGGTTTCAGGTCATAAATGTGACAATTTCCGTTGCAATTTATATGACTTGATTTGAGAAAAACGGATATTGGGTCATAGGAATGAAAATATATTTTGAATTGCATATGACCTAATTTTTATTTTTTGGATTTCCGGGTCAAATTGTTTATATCAGACAATAGAAGAGCCGTAAAATTTGTATAAGTGTCACCCTGTTTCTTGACTGTAGTTATCATATATGATAATATTGACAGAGTGAGGATGGAGATTACGATGAAGGGGAAAGATATCAGTGATGGAAAGCGGCTGCCGCGCTACGAGGTCGTAGAGGAGTTAAAGAAGGCAAGGCGCGAACAGCATATGACACAGGAAGCTCTGGCAGAACTGGTCGGAACGAAGAAGTCGAATATTTCGAGGTTCGAGAGCGGGAAGTACAATCCGAGCCTTGATTTTCTGATCAAGGTTGCAGACTGCCTTGGAAAGCGGATCCGGATTGAGCTTGTGAAGTCGTAGGAGGAGAAGCTTTAAGAAATATCCGGGGGCGGATATGGGATAGAAGTATGGAGAATGCAAGGGATGCATGCATACTTTGCATAGAAAAAGGGAAGAAGGTATTGGGGAATGGCAAAGAGAGCAGTAAAGGTAGTCGATAAGAATATCGACCATGATGTAGAGTTATGCAGGACGACGAATGCACGTGTGGGAAGTCACACGATGCAGCTTCTGATCCGGGAGCAGATCCCGTTTACACAGGTCTGGAAGCGGATTCCGTTTTATAAGAGAGAACAGTACAAGGGTGCAAAAGAGATCTGTGTGATCCGCACGCATCAGAACCAGTACAGCCATGCAAGACGGATCTTAGATGGCATGGAAGTATCCTACCGCGAGCGGCTTATGCTGCATGCGATATAAGACTTGACCAGTCGTGGAAAATCTGCCAAGATAGAGGAAGAACTGTGGATTCATAACACAGAAGAGAAAAAGAGAAAGAGAGAAGATAATGGAAGAATTATTTGAGAGATTTCCGAGCAAGGAAGTGTTTGACAATTTTTTTCAGATGAATTATAAGCCGATGGCATATGAAGATGTGAAGGAGGCTATGGAGGCATTGGTTGCAGATGCCGGACTTGATATTTTCTACGAAGATTATGCAAAAAGTGGAAAGGTATCCAAGGCAGATTTCAAGAAGCATCTGTCACAGGCAGCCAGATTCCAGTTTGAGGATGCCATGACAGAGGCTTATTATGAGAAGAATCCGGATGTATATGAGGCAGCGTTTGGCTTGTACGAACTTGATCCGGCACGTTCCGGCGGGATCACCAGAACGTTCCATGAGAAGTATCAGGAGAGTTACGAAGCACTGTTAGATGAACTGTTTGACCATATGATCGCACCACTTCTCTAATGAACCGGATCAGATGTGCGGCAGGCTAAGCTGTGACGATAGATACATAGTAATGCGATAAGCGAACCGGCAGCGACAAAGAGCTGGCTTGCAAGCATTCCGTAGAGATAACAGCGGATTCCGAAGCCGGGAACGAGAAAAAAGATAAAAAGGATCCGGATCAGGCAGCCGCCGAGATTCAAAAAGAGAGCTAGGGTTGCCCTCCCAAGACCATGCAGTACACTGTTTAAAGTAGAGGCGAGATTTAGAAACGGGCAGATCCAGCCAAGCGTCTTGATGAAGGTGCCTGCGAGCGTATTACAGAAGATCCTCTGACCGATAAAGTCACCGGTCAGTAAAAAGAATAATGTACTAAAAAGACCGAGAATCAGACAGTATTCTACGGTCTTTTTGATTGCGCGCTGGATCAGTCTCCGGTTGCAGGCAGACTGTGCCTCAGAGATCGTAGGGATCAGCAGGATCGAAACGGAGCTGGTCAGGACATTCGGAAACAGGATCATAGGCATGGCCATACCGGTTAAAATACCAAAGACACGCAGGGCATCCGAATTGCTATATCCGAAAAGCTGTAGCTGCATGGGGATTAGGATTGCTTCCATGCTGCCAAACAGATTTAAGGTCACACGGTTGAAGGTAAGCGGGATGCAGTAGCGCGTCAGCTTTTTTAGGGCGGGAAGCAAAGGCGCACTGCATCGGATAAAGCGTGTGGCAGTGACGGAGATCAGGGTGGAGCAGATTTCACCGCATACAATACCCCATACAGCGATCGAAGGAGACAGAGGCAGTGTTTTTTCCTGACAGACAAGATAGATCACATACACGCTTCCCACACGTGCAAGCTGCTCTGCAAGCTGCGTGACCGACGGAAGAACCGTCTTTTTTTTCCCATAGTAATAGCCGTTGATGCAGGAGTGGATGGCAGAAAACGGGATCGAGTAAGCCATGATGCGGACAAGCTCCATGCACCGTTTTTCTCCAAGAATCTTTGTGGCAATAAAGTCAGAATTGGTAAGCAGGATCAGGCATACAAAAAGTGTCAACAGTAAGGACAGCAAAAGACCGGCATAGAGAAAACGGATTCCGTCTGATCCTTTTTTTCTTCCCTGTTCTTCTGCAACATATTTAGAGATCGAAGTCTGGACACCAGCAGAGGTCAGTGAGATACACAGCGACAGAACCGGAAAAATAAGCTGATAGATGCCCAGTCCTTCTGCACCAATCGTACGTGATAAGAATATTCTATAGAAGAAGCCAATAATTCTGCTTAAAAGACCCGTAAAAGTGAGCAGCAGAGTTCCTGTAAGAAAAGAGCCAAGGGCGGGGCGAAACTGTTTCATAGGATTTTCCACCGGATATCTAATCGTTAGCATAGTATATGCAGGCGGGACAAAAGGCAGAACAACGTGAGTGGGGGCAAAGTATGATTTATCTTGACAATGCGGCAACGACTGCGGTTGCACCGGAGGTAGTGGAGGCGATGCTTCCTTATTATGAGGAACGCTATGGCAATCCGTCTGCGGTATACGACTTTGGAAACAAGAATAAGAATGCAATAGAAAATGTACGAAGTGAGATTGCGGAGACGATCGGTGCAAAGCCGGAAGAAATCTATTTTACGGCAGGAGGAAGTGAGGCAGATAACTGGGCGATCAAGGCGACTGCCGAGAGCCTCGGACACAGGGGCAATCACATTATCACAAGTAAGATCGAACATCATGCAGTGTTAAAAACCTGTGCTTATCTGGAACAGAACGGATATGAAGTGACTTATCTGGATGTAGATGTCAATGGTATGGTGCGTCCGGAACAGCTCTATCGTGCAATACGTCCGACCACGATATTGATCTCGATTATGACTGCCAATAATGAGATCGGAACGATCGAGCCGATCGCACGCCTGGGAAGTATTGCGGGCAGACACGGCATCTGTTTTCACACCGATGCGGTGCAGGCATACGGACAGATCCCACTGCATGTCAATACGATGCATGTGGATATGCTCAGTGCGAGCGCGCATAAGTTCAATGGGCCAAAGGGCGTTGGATTTTTGTATATCCGGGAAGGCAAGCGGATTCCGCCATTTGTACATGGCGGGGATCAGGAACGGAAAAACCGTGCAGGCACGGAAAATGTACCGGGAATTGTCGGTATGGGGGTCGCAGCGAAAATGGCATACCAGACGATGGCGGAGCGGCAGGAAAAAGAGAGCCGTCTGCGGGATTATCTGATCTATTCGGTATTAAAAGAAGTCCCGCTTACCAGATTAAACGGAGACTGGAAACGCAGGCTGCCGAACAATGCAGACTTTTGTTTTGAATATGTCGATGGAGCAAGCCTGCTTGTCATGCTCGACATGGATGGCATCTGTGCTTCCGCAGGATCAGCCTGCACTTCCGGGCAGAAAGAACCGTCACACGTACTGACCGCCATCGGAGTCCGGGAATCGTTAGCAAGGGGATCGCTCCGTCTGACCCTAGGTGCAAACACAACACGGGAGGATATTGATTTTGTCGTGGAAAAGTTAAAGAATAATATTCAGACACTCCGGGAAAAAGTGCCGGAATATCAGAACTATCTGGAAAAAACTAGAAAAGCGAAATGAACCACTTGACGTGGCAGGAGCGGTAAAGTACACTGAGAAAAGATTGGAAATAAGCTTGTAGTCTAATGTTTACAGACTAAGAGAAAGGTACAGAATAGATATGGAAAAGAAAAAAGTTGTGGTAGGCATGTCCGGAGGGGTTGACTCCTCTGTGGCAGCCTACCTGTTAAAAGAACAGGGATATGATGTGATCGGTGTGACCATGCAGATCTGGCAGGATGAGGCAGAATATGTGCAGGAAGAAAACGGCGGCTGCTGCGGGCTGAGTGCCGTGGATGATGCCAGACGTGTTGCACAGCGGCTTGAGATCCCGTACTATGTCATGAATTTTAAAAATGAATTCAAAAAAAGCGTCATGGATTATTTTGTGGCAGAGTATCTGAAGGGACGCACGCCGAATCCGTGTATTGCATGCAACCGGTATGTAAAGTGGGAATCGCTGTTACAGCGAAGTCTTTCAATCGGAGCAGATTATATTGCAACCGGTCATTATGCCCGTATCGCACAGCTTGCAAACGGACGATATGCGATCCGCAATTCCGTTACGGCAGCAAAGGATCAGACCTATGCATTGTATAATCTGACACAGGAGCAGTTAGCGCATACACTGATGCCGGTTGGCGAATACCATAAGGATGAGATCCGTGCGATTGCAGAAGAGATCGGACTGATGGTTGCGAGTAAAAAGGACAGTCAGGAGATCTGTTTTATCCCGGATCACGATTATGCGGCATTTATTGAACGTGAAACAAATGGAAACGTGCCGCCTGCCGGGAACTTTGTGACCGCAGACGGGAAAATATTAGGTCAGCATAAGGGGATCACACATTATACGATCGGACAGCGCAGAGGATTAGGACTTGCTATGGGAGAGCATGTATTTGTAACCGAGATCCGCCCGGAAACGAATGAAGTAGTGATCGGAAGATCGGAAGATGTATTTTCAAAGGAATTAGAAGCGGATAATCTGAACTTTATGGCACTTGCGGATTTTAAAGAGCCGACCAGACTGCTTGCGAAGATCCGGTATGCACATAAGGGTGCGATGTGTACGGTAGAGCGCATCGGAGAAGACCGCGTCCGGTGTGTCTTTGATGAGCCGCAGCGGGCGGTCACACCGGGACAGGCAGTCGTCTTTTACGATGGCGATTATGTAGCGGGTGGTGGTACGATCTGCTAAGGGATCTTGAAAAATTCAGGCTGGCGGTTTTTGAATACGGTATAGTATTTGAAGCCAGCAGCTTTTAATATGGATGGAATCCGGTCAAAATCATAGGCGACATGCTCCGGTTTATGGGCATCTGCACCGATGGTAAGGATCTCACCGCCAAGCTCATGGTAACGTGACAGGATGTCTTCAGTTGGATTCGGATGACCGAGTCCGTACTTGAAGCCGGCGGTGTTGACCTCGATCCCCTTTCCCATATCGATCAGTCTTTTTAAGATGCAGTCTATAATGTCAGAATATTTCTGATAGGAATAGTCTGCATTTTTGTTTGGACCGTAGCGGACAACGTAGTCGATATGTCCATAGACATCAAAGTTATCGTAGGCATCCAGATTCTCCAAGATCGATTCGAAGTATTCCAGATATGCTTCACGTTCCGTTTTTCCATCGTAGAAGCGAGCATAATACGGATCGAGTCCGTGGACAACGTGGGAAGAACCGATGACAAAGTCAAACGGGTAACGATTAAGCAGAGCATTCAGACGACCGGCAAGATGCGGCTGTAATCCGATCTCAATTCCGATGCGGATCGGAAAACGGTCACGGTATTTTTCCTGCAATTCCTTCATGGAAGAAAAATACGAATCCGTATCCAGTAAAAACAAGTCCGGTTCCTCCGGGTAATCGTAATCCATGTGATCGGTAAAACAGATCCCATCGACCGGATAGTGCATCGCAGCCTGTACCATGGACTCCGGAGCTGCTTCGCTGTCACCGGAAAAAGCAGAGTGCATATGTGTGTCCCAAAGCATAAGAGAATCCTCCTTTGATCAGAATTGGTGCGAAATTGCTGAAAACAGATGAGCAAAATTACACATTTGTACCAAGAAAAAAATATCTTTTCGTAAGTAATGATTATTTCTTTGTATATATTACACAGAATAATATAATAGAATTTAAACACTATGTCAAAAGATAATGAAGCGTTTTGTTGAAAAGTTGTAAAAAATGTTTGAAAAAGGCGGATCATTCTATAAAATGGTGAAAAAATTAACAAAGTGCATGTACCTACTTGAACTTTGGGAAGAAATTGGGTAAAATATAGACATGTTGGGAATATTAAATCCCAAGGCAAGAATATTTTATAAATTCTAGGAGGAATTAATAATGGCAGTAAGAGTAGCAATTAATGGATTCGGCCGTATTGGTCGTCTTGCTTTCAGACAGATGTTCGGAGCAGAAGGATATGAAGTAGTAGCAATCAACGATTTAACAAGCCCAAAGATGTTAGCACACTTGTTAAAATATGATTCTTCTCAGGGAAAATACGAGCATGCTGATGAAGTTTCTGCAACAGACGATTCCATCATCGTATGTGGAAAAGAAATCAAGATCTACGCATTCCCAGATGCAAACAACTGTCCTTGGGGCGAATTAAACGTAGACGTTGTATTAGAGTGTTCTGGATTCTATACATCCAAAGAAAAAGCACAGGCTCACATCAACGCTGGTGCTCGTAAAGTTGTTATCTCTGCTCCAGCAGGAAACGACCTTCCTACAATCGTATACAACACAAACCATGAGACATTAAAAGCAACAGATACAATCATTTCTGCAGCTTCTTGTACAACAAACTGCTTAGCACCTATGGCTGATGCATTAAACAAATATGCACCAATCCAGTCTGGTATCATGGTAACAATCCATGCTTACACAGGTGATCAGATGACACTTGACGGACCACAGAGAAAAGGTGATTTAAGA
>CACZPJ010000004.1 GCA_902782995.1 uncultured Lachnospiraceae bacterium
GATGAGGCTGTGAAGTATATCAAGGAGTTAGAGTTAGAACTTCAGGATGCCCAAAAAGGGAAATCAGACAATGATGCTTATGTGGCACAGTTAGAGGATGAAGTAAAAAAACTCAAGGAATATGAGGCAAACGAGGCTGCGTTTGAGGAAGAGAAGCAAAAGTTCTATAATGAGGTTGTATTTTCCGATGAAGCACCCGATATAACTGAATATAAGAAGTATTATGAAAGTATCGATCCTGCCAATGCAGAGGTATTATACAAGCAGGTAGTAGAGCAGGTGCAGGAGGATGAGCAGTTAGCAGATTATGTCAGCAGCTATTCGAAGATGAAACCGAAACAGGCTGCAGCCATTTTTGATACCATGACAGATAATCTGAATCTTGTTGCCAAGATATTAGAGAATATGAAGGCACAGGCAAGAGCTGATATTCTGGGGAATATGAATTCGGACACAGCAGCAAAAGTGACGAAGATTATGAACCCTTCAGAATAAATACAGACGAAACAAAAGGAGTAGTCAAAAGGAAAGGAGGAGCGACGTGACAAGTTCAGAAGTAACAAGTGTAAAAGGCGGATTTTCCACACAAAAGGCAGCAGCCGCGACGACCACAAAAAAGACAGAGAAGGCGGCAGAAGCATTTGCAAGTCTGATGAATACTGCAGGCGGTTATGCACCGGTTCGGAACCAGACAGGGAAGAACAGGGAGCAGATTACAGTTTCCGTTTCAACAGATACGGTAAAAAGCGACACTGCAAAGATCAGACAGGCATCCGATCCGGCTACACAGATCAGACAAAAGCTTTCGGATAAACAGAAGGCGGTTGGTGATGATGTAAAGGATATGGTAGAAGAGGAGCTGGATGTTACGGAAGAAGAAGTAAGTCGTGCAATGGAAACGCTTGGACTTACCGCATTTGATCTGTTTGATCCGGAAAATCTTGCAAAACTGACGATGGAACTGACCGGAACCGAAGATTCCAGTTCACTTCTTATGAATGAGAACTTTGTAGACCTGATGCAGCAGATTGGCGCATTTGAAACACAGTTGGCAGACCAGCTGGGAGTTTCCATCGAGGATTTACAGGAAGTTTTTGCAATGGAAGATGTGGCAGCGGATCCACAGGTGGCAGAACTGGTGCAGGAGATTACTGCAGATCCGGAACTGTTACAGACACAGAATGTTTCACAGGATGTACAGCTTGCTGACGAACCGGTACAGACAATGCAGATAGCTGCTGATACAGCGATGCGGCAGCCGGATACAGAAACAGCAAGACCTGATACGGCAGTGCAGGAACAGCCGGATACCGGGGAAGCGGAACAGAATGTTACCGTAGAAGTAACAGCTGGAGCGCAGCCGGATGCAGAAGGTGAATCGCAGACCGGAGATCTGGGTGCCGGGGAAGACCGGGACATGGAGAGCGTCTGGGAGAATCAGCCGGGTGATAAGACCATAGAATCCGGACATGATCAGGCAGCAAACCATATTTTCGGACAGATGACCGAGCAGACCATGCAGGTTCAGCCGCAGGTAGCAGCACCACAGGTGCAGACAACGGTCGATGTGGCAGATATTATGAATCAGATTGCAGAGTTTGCCAGAGTAAATGTATCCCAGGATACTTCGTCTATCGAGATGCAGCTGAATCCGGAGAATCTCGGAAAGATCTATTTACAGATTTCTACTACAAAGGAAGGAACCGTGCATGCACAGTTAGCAGCTCAGAATGAGGCGGTAAAAGCAGCCTTAGAAACGCAGGTGGCAGAACTTCGACAGACTTTAAGCCAGCAGGGTGTTAAGGTCGATGCAATCGAGGTAACAGTTGCCAGCCATGAGTTCGAGCAGAACTTAGAGCAGCATGCAGAGAGTGAAAAGCGTCAGGGCGAAGAGCAGGAGCAGGCAAGACCTACAAGAAGAAACTTAAGCAGAGACAGCCTGGATGAACTCTCGGGACTGATGTCCGAAGAAGAAGTAATCGCAGCACAGATTATGAAAGATAATGGTAACAGCATGGATGTCATTGCATAGTTATCATGGAAAGGAGCCTACATGGCAATTGTACAGGCAGTACAGAATGGAAAACTCGTAGATACGAGTGCAAGTGGAACCTCGCAGTCTGCAACACGTGAAGCGAGCAATGGACTTGATAAGGATGCATTTTTACAGCTTTTAGTAGCACAGATGAAGTATCAGGATCCGTTAGAGCCGACCGATAATACGGAATACATTTCACAGCTTGCAACTTTCTCACAGTTAGAGGAGACACAGAATATGCAGTCTACACTCGAACAGTCGGAAGCAAACAATCTGGTCGGCAAGCAGGTAATCTTAAAGGTTACATCTGCAACCACAGGTGAGACAACCTATCCGTCCGGTCAGGTGGATTATGTGGTACATGAAAACGGTAAGACCTATCTTTCCGTAAATGATAAGCTGTATTCCTTAGATGATCTTGACACGGTACTTGATACCGATTATATGAATGCACAGACACTGGCAAACAGCTTTTCCGCAGCAATCGCGGCATTGCCGTCAGAAATGAATCTTACCTTATCGGATGAAGCAAAGCTTACAGCAGCAAGAACCGGATATAACGGATTGACTGCATATCAGAAGCAGTTTATCAGGCAGAGTGATCTGCAGACCTTAGAGAAGCTCGAAGCCCGTATGGAAGTCTTAAAGAAGTTAGCCGGTGGTACATCATCTGATATCAAAACGGATGAGAAGACAGAAGGTACAGAGGAAAAGACGGACAGTGCAGAGAAAACAGGAAGTACCGAGAACGCATAATAAGGATAGATAACTGGAGATGAGCCTATGAAAGGGATTACAAATCAGTTCACTTCGATTGAACAGGTGGCAGACCGGTATCTGGGATCACAGGACGCAAAAAGGCAGACTGACACATCGGGCGTTTCCTTTGCAGAAGTATTAAAACAGAAACAGAGTGTGTCACAAAGCCCGGAACTGAAGTTTTCCAAGCACGCAGCAATGCGTATGGAGAACCGGAAGATCGAATTGTCCGATGATCAGAGCAGGCGCTTGGAATCCGGAGTGGAAAAAGCAGGTGAGAAAGGAATACAGGAATCACTTGTAATGGTTGATTCACTTGCATTTATTGTCAATATACCAAATAAGACGGTAGTAACGGCAATGGATCAGGCAGAATCGGAAAATAACATTTTTACAAATATTGATGGTGCTGTAATTGTTTAGCCGGACCTTACGGAGGCTAATATCCCGGACTGACAGAAGGGATAACTACAGACGAAAACAGGAGGTCATTTCATTATGATGAGATCAATGTATTCTGCTGTGTCAGGGCTTAAGACACATCAGACAAAGATGGATGTAATCGGTAACAATATTGCAAACGTAAATACCGTTGCCTTTAAATCATCCTCTGTAACTTTTAGTGAGATTATGTATCAGACAATTTCAGGTGCATCCGGACCAAATGCGACAACCGGAACCGGTGGTGTTAATGCAAAACAGATCGGTCTTGGTGTTACAACGGGATCAACAACGGTAAACATTACTTCCGCGGGTGCTGCACAGACCACCGGAAATCCATTTGATATTAAGATTTCAGATGCCGGATCATCAAGCAGCTTCTTCGTTGTAAATAACGGATCCGAAAATCTTTTTACCAGAGCAGGTTCCTTCTATATTGATGGTGGCGGTAACTTATGTATGAGCTCTACCGGATATACGGTCATGGGATGGCAGGTTGATCCGACTACGAATGATATCCGTAAGGATACGGTATCAGCGCTTCGTATTATGCAGGAGAAGAATCTTACAAGTTCACCGGAAGCTACCACGAATGCTGTTGCAACCGGTATCGTGGATAAGAATAGTACGGATCTTAGCACAGAAGCCGGATATACCATGAACCTGAACTTCTATGATAATTTGGGATATACGTACACGGCAAAATTCGCAGTGAAGACCGTGGATGCAGATGCACGTACTTATACCGTAGAGTTGAAGTCCATTACAGATTCAGACAATAAAAATATCCTGACCGATTATCTGTCACAGGGAAATAATATTTCTGATCTGTTTGGTACGGCAGGAACAGCAGCGAACTATTCCACGATCAGTACGGAGTGGACGGCAGTAGGTAATGCAAACTATCAGGGAACAAACTATTACCAGTTCCAGAATGCTGCAGGAGATGTGTATTATATCAATCCGGCAAGTACAGATGGACGGGTATATAATGCAAATCATCAGGTGACCAGTGAAGTTTCATTATCCGATATTTACAGCGGTTTACAGCCGGGTGCACAGATCAATAATATTACAGCAGGAGACCCGCCGATCATCAATGCGACTTCTGTCAATTACACACTCCAGTTTGATCATGACTCCGGTGTGTTTGAATCCGTCGGAGGAAATACAAACGGAATCGTATCCTTTAATATGTCTGCATTAGGAGGACAGTTCTCTAATATCTCTGTTGACTTCTCACAGATGATCAATGCGGATAATGGTGGAAAGTCCACGATCGGTATGGACAAGGGTGCAAAGGATGGTGTAACCGGACTTGGTAAGAAGTTAGGTGCGCTGACCGGACTTTCCGTAGATACCAGTGGTAAGATCTACGGTTCTTATGACAATGGTAATACCGTATTATTAGGACAGATCGCAGTTGCACAGTTTGCAAATGCAGCCGGACTTGAAAAAGTCGGTGAGAACTGTTATACCACAACCTTAAACTCCGGAGACTTTGACGGAATTGGTGTTGAGATTACAGCAGATGGTTCAAAAATGTCAACCGGAGAGCTGGAAATGTCAAACGTAGACCTGTCATCCGAGTTTACGGAAATGATCACAACACAGCGTGGATTCCAGGCAAATTCACGAGTTATCACAACATCTGATACCTTATTAGAAGAGCTGATCAACCTGAAACGATAACAGATAGGAATGACTGAACTTAGGGAACTGTATCTTGCAGTTCCCTAAGATATTGCACAGGGAAAGAAAAATCTTGGAAAAGAAGTAGACATTTAAGCGAAAATTTAGTAAAATTATATAAATGAGAAGGAATTAGTCGAAAGAAGGGACAAACGTCTCTGACTTTTTGATGTTTATATAAAACAACAGATGGTAGGTGGATAAAGTGGATATAGCATCTTTAGCAGGTATTATTTTAGGATTTGTAATGGTTATTTTCGGTATCATTACGAGTGGTGGTGTTTCAGCAATCACAGAGAGTTTTATCGATACGACATCGGTTATCATTACCGTTGGTGGTTCATTAGCGGGTGTTCTGGCGAGTCATAAGCTGGCAGATTTTATAAACGGCTTAAAATCGATTACACTGACATTTAAAGAGAACCCACTCAATCCGGGAGAAACAATCAGTAATATCATTAATTTATCAAATATTGCAAGAAAGGAAGGCCTGCTTGCCCTGGAGGAAGCAGCGAATGGAATCGAAGATCCTTTCCTGAAAAAAGGTGTTATGCTTGTTGTAGATGGTACAGATCCGGAACTGGTAAGGGGGATCTTAGAGACAGACCTTGCCTGTATCGAAGACAGACACAAGAAGGTAATCGGCTTCTGGGAGAAATGGGCTGAGTTAGGTCCTGCCTGGGGAATGATCGGTAC
>CACZPJ010000005.1 GCA_902782995.1 uncultured Lachnospiraceae bacterium
ATCTTCCGATCATCGGAGAATACAAGGTACGCCAGATGGCGGAAGCATACGGAATCCCGACGAAGAAAAGACAGTTGAAAAACATAGCAAAGGATCTGACCGATGTACTGCTTGCGGATCTGTCTAGAACAGAGCCGGATCCGTACCGGACGATCCAGGCATGTGCGCCAAAGGAGCGGCAGGAGACATGGGAAAAGATGGATATTCTGCCGATCAGTGCATACCATGAGGTATTCGAAGCTTATCACAAGAGTGGCTGTGCAACCGACGGAGACTTTGACAGTATTATGAAGCAGTTCTTAAGATGCGGTCTTGCATTTACCTTCAGCGGTGTTGTTTCGACATCCATTGCAACGGATGCCTTGCTTGGTGTCGGTGACCGCGTGACATCCAAGGTCAATATCGGGGCGTTGAAAAAGGGTTATGTCAACATTGCCGTACATGGACATCTGCCGGTGCTGGTAAAAGAGATCGTAAAAACCGGACAGAGTGAGAAGTTTGTGAAGCTTGCAAAGGAAAAGGGAGCAAAGGGTATCCAGTTTTATGGCATCTGCTGCTCCGGGCTTTCTGCAATGTACCGTTACGAAGGTGTCATTCCGCTTTCGAATGCGGTAACGGCAGAGCTTGTGCTTGGAACAGGCGCACTTGATCTGTGGGTAGCGGATGTACAGGAGGTATACCCGTCGATCATGGACGTCGCACGCTGCTTTAAGACGACCGTTGTAACGACCAGTGATTCCGCGCGGCTGCCGGGCGCAGAGCATATCGGCTTTGATCATCATCATTCGAATGTGGAGGAGATCCATAACATAGCAGAGAAAATCGTGACAAGAGCGATTGAAAGCTTTGAAGCACGAAAGGGTATGCCGGTCTTTATCCCACCATACGAAGTGGAGGCTGAGGTTGGATTCTCTGTGGAATACATACATAAGCATTACGGCGGATTTGCTCCGATTGCCGATGCGATCCGCAAGGGACAGATCCTTGGCGTTGTCAATATGGTAGGCTGTAACAATCCGAAGATCATGTACGAAAAGGCAGTTCTTGATGTCTGCGACGTCCTGTTAAAAAACAATGTCCTGATCATAACAAACGGCTGTGCTTCCTTCCCGCTTATGAAGATGGGCTACTGTCAGACCTCCGATTTTGCATACGGAAAATGCGGGGACGGACTCCGTGAATTCCTTGCACCGGATATGCCTCCGGTATGGCATGTGGGCGAATGTATCGACAATGCCAGAAGTTCCGGGATCTTTGCCGGCATTGCAGGAGAATTTGGAAAAAATCTTTATGAAATGCCGTTTGCCTTTTCATCACCGGAATGGTCGAATGAGAAGGGAATCGATGCCGCACTTGGCTTCCGTCTGATGGGAATCACATCTTATCATTGTGTAGAAGCCCCGATCCACGGTGCACCGAAGCTGATCAAGTTTTTAAAGGAAGATACGAAAGAGACACTTCATTCCTCAATGGTCGTAGATGCAGATCCGGTATCCTTAGGCGAAAAGATTGTAGCTGATCTGAAGAAAAAGAGAGAAGCACTGGGAATCTGAGGATAGGATACGCAGGTGTCAAAAGGTGCTTTCAAACTATATAAATGACAAAATGCACAAAAAATGTAAAGCAAACTTTTACTTGCGAAACATATTTTGTGCATTTTGCCATTTTGATTTTAGCAAAACATCTTTTGACACCTTAACCTATATAGGAAATTTCGATCGAATCCTTATACAATAAAAGTTGAAAGTATCTTCTGACACCGGAATCGAAACAGAAAAGATTAGGTGATACGAAGCATATGTGTTAAAATAGGGAAAGTAAGTGAAAATGAATAAAGTGAGGTTATGAAATGGAAGAAATGAACGAGTATGTCACCTTTCAGGTAACCACCAGTGAGGGTGAGGAAGTAGAGCTGGCAGTTGTAGATGAGTTTACCTTTGAAAATAAGAACTACGTTGCGGCTGCAAGAATCACCGGTGACACGATAGATGAAGAAGGCATTTTCATCTATAAGGTGAAGCTTGGCGAAGAAGATTTTACGGTAGAGAAAATCAAAAACCATGTAGAATATGAAAAGATCGCACGCGCCTACATGGAATTAGGCGAATGACGTGATGCTATATGAAATGAGGATAAAATAGAATGAAAAAATCAGAGATAAAGAAGCTGTCAGTTACAGCGGTTTTTGCAGCAATAGCAGTTGTGGGAAGCCTGTTTTCTTTTCCGGTATTTGGCTCAAAATGTGCACCGATCCAGCATATGGTAAACATCTTATGTGCCGTGGCCGTAGGACCATGGTGGGCAGTTGCACAGGCATTTGTGGCATCGCTGATCCGTAATCTGACCGGACTTGGCAGTCCGCTGGCTTTTCCAGGAAGTATGTGTGGCGCACTGTTAGCCGGACTTTTATACAAATATGGGAAAAAACTGCCGTTTGCGTATGTCGGAGAAGTAACAGGAACAGGAATTCTTGGTGGAATGTTGGCTTATCCGGTCGCAGCCTTTGTTCTGGGAAACCAGACAGCGGCGTTATTTACATTTGTCGTTCCGTTTCTGATTAGTACAATGGGTGGAACGGTCGTGGCGATCCTGATCACCTGGTCGTTAAAACAGTCCGGAATGCTTGCGAAGATGAAGGAAAGTCTGGAAAACTAGGAATTAAGAGGGAAAGGTAAGATTCGTTTTATGGAAATTACAGCAGATTACATAGCAGGGATTTATGATCGCATACAGAAAAAGCGTCCGGTCATCCATTGCATTACCAATATCGTGACGGTCAATGATTGCGCAAATATTCTGCTGGCGGCAGGTGCATCCCCGGTCATGGCGCATCATCCACTTGAAGTAGAAGAGGTTACAGCGCAAACAACCGCGCTTGTATGCAATATGGGTGCGATTTCTGATTATGAAGCGATGGAAAAGGCAGGAATTGCTGCGGGTAATCTTGGTCATGCGATCGTCGTTGATCCGGTTGGTGTTTCCGGCTCTGCCTACCGGCGCAGGATGTGTAAGCGTCTGATTAAAATAATCCATCCGGTCTGTATCCGGGGCAATTATTCCGAGATCCGGGCTTTGATCGAGGATCACAATACAGCAGCCGGTGTGGATTCCGGTGACCGTTCGATGGAAACAGAGGCTATGATGCAGTATGCAGGAAGGCAGCAGATGATCGTAATCGCATCTGGTGAAAAGGATGTGATAACCGATGGAACAACGACCTATATCTGTGAAAACGGAGATGCCAAAATGGCACGGATCACGGGAAGCGGCTGTATGTCCTCTGCCATGCTGGGAGCTTTTTTAGGTGTGGAAGCCACGGTACAAAGTGCTGCAGCATGCTGTGCACTGATCGGTATTGCAGGAGAATACGCAGCCGGGAAAACGGATCAGTGCGGTGGTGGAACGATGACATTTCACGATTACTTCATTGATGAAATCTCACTGCTGACACAGGAAAAATTACAAAAGGTCAGGGTTTCATGCAGATGATGTATTTTCATCTGCGTTATTATTGTATATCAACCCGGAGATCACGATCCTTCGGGGCAATAAAGTCCCGGAGGATTTTTCCGGGATTGTTTTTGACATCGGAAGAGGAGCATTCGACCACCACCAGAAGGACAGCCGTATCCGGGAAAATGGCATTCCGTATGCGGCATTCGGACTTTTATGGGATGCGAAGGGCGGCAGTGACGATGCATTTTTTCAGGCGGTGCGCGTAGCCGGAATGATCTTAGAAAACAAGTTCGAGCGTTACCGTGGTAACGAGCGGGCAGATAAGCGTGTGGAGGAGCTGCTGCAAAAGCATGATCCGGCTGACAGGATACTGATCCTTCCGGAATTTATCCCGTGTCAGAAGG
>CACZPJ010000006.1 GCA_902782995.1 uncultured Lachnospiraceae bacterium
AATATGCGAAAAGTGAAGCAAAGGAGTCCGGAGAAGGGAAATCTGGACTTGCAGCCGAAGTGGAGGAAGAAACCGAAGCCACAGGCGAACTTAAGATCGATTTTGCAGGCTTGCAGAGTGAGAATCCGGACTGTATCGGCTGGCTGGAGATTCCGGGAACAGACATCAGCTATCCCATCATGCAGGGAGCGGATAATGATTATTATCTGACGCATACCTTTTCTGGGGAAGAGCGGACTGCGGCAAGTATTTTTATCGACTGTGCGAACCAGACGGACTTTGCGGATGAGAATACCTTCATCTACGGACACAATATGAAGAACAAGTCGATGTTTGGCAGGTTAAATGACTATCAGGAAGAAGCCTTTTATAAGAAGCATCCGGATATTTTCGTCTATACACCGGCACAGACGCTTCACTATAAGATCTTTTCCTGTTACCCGGCAGAGATCGCCGCGCAGTCAGATGCGTTTACGTTATCCTTTGGGACAAAGGAGGAATATGCAGCGTATCAGGAACAGGTAAAGGGATATTCCTTATATGATACCGGTGTAGATACAGATGCAGATCATAATATGATTACATTAATGACATGCAATAAGAGAGGATATGATTACCGGTTTCTGGTGCATGCCATTTGTATAGAAGAGCAGGGAATGTGATTTTAAGAAAAGAGGTTAAGGAAATGGAAGATAAGATCAGACAGCTCGCAGATATTTTATCCACGAGTGATAACATTGTTTTCTTTGGCGGCGCAGGCGTCAGCACGGCAAGCAACATACCGGATTTCCGGAGTTCGACCGGGCTTTACAGCCGTAAGCTGAACCGGAACTTTACACCGGAGCAGGCGGTGTCACATTCGTTTTTCATGCAGTATCCGGACGAGTTTTTTGATTTTTATAAGAAGAATCTGGTATATCCGGACGCAAAGCCGAATGACTGTCATATCGCACTTGCGCAGTTAGAAGAGATGGGAAAGCTGAAGGCGGTTGTCACACAGAATATCGACGGACTGCATCAGGCAGCGGGAAGCAAGGTGGTCTATGAGCTGCACGGATCGGTACTCCGCAATTACTGCGTGAAATGTCATACGTTTTATGATGCAGAGTATGTGATGAAGCAGGAGGGCGTACCGAAGTGTGCCATATGTGGCGCGACGGTAAAGCCGGATGTTGTCTTATACGAAGAAGGGCTCGATGATGATGTTGTATCGGGAGCAGTCCGGGCGATCGCACAGGCAGATACGCTGATCATCGGTGGCACATCCTTAGTGGTCTATCCGGCAGCAGGACTGATCCGTTATTTCAGGGGAAAGCATCTGATCTTACTGAATAAGAGTGAGACACCGGCGGACGGACAGGCAGACCTTGTGATCCATGAGGATATTGCAGCAGTTATGAAGCAGGCAGTTGCACTTATGTCAAAACAGAACAGTTAGGAAGGAAAGAAACATGGCATACACATATGAAGTAGGCGATATTGTCAAATTAAAAAAACAGCATCCATGTGGCAGCAAGGAGTGGGAGATCCTGCGTGTGGGCGCAGATTTCCGTTTGAAATGTATGGGCTGCGGACATCAGATCATGATTGCGCGCAAGCTTGTGGAAAAAAATACCAAGGGACTTGTGAAAAAGGATGAACCCACATAAAGCATTCTGCTTTATGTATAAAATGTACCGTTTTATGTGCAAAAAGTGTAGATTAGCTCTTGATTTTGAATACGGATTCTGATATTATATTAATTCGTGATATATAAATTATTCCTTGCTTCCTGCATATCGGGAGGCCAGAGACCAAAAGGAGGTAAATCGAGCATGAACAAGTATGAATTAGCACTCGTTGTAAATGCGAAGATCGAAGATGATGTCAGAACTGCTACAGTAGAGAAAGCGAAAGAGTATATCACTCGTTTCGGCGGAACTGTAACAGAAGTAGAAGAATGGGGTAAGAAGAAATTAGCTTACGACATTCAGAAGATGAGCGAAGGCTTCTACTATTTCATCCAGTTCGAAGCTGCTGCTAATGTACCGGCAGAAGTAGAGCAGAACGTTCGTATCATGGACAACGTACTTCGTTTCTTATGCGTTAGAAAAGACGAGGCATAATCGGATAGAAGAAAAGGAGATCGTGGTATGAATAAAGTTATTCTTATGGGACGTTTAACAAGAGATCCGGAAGTTCGTTATACAAACGGTGATAACCAGATGGCAGTTGCCAGATATTCACTTGCTGTCGACAGAAGAGGCAGACGTAACGACAGTGACGGACAGACAGCAGATTTCATCAACTGCGTTGCATTTGGCAGAGCAGCAGAGTTTGCTGAGAAGTATTTCCACAAGGGAATCAAGATTGTAGTTACCGGACGTATCCAGACCGGAAGTTATACCAATAAGGACGGTCAGAGAGTATATACCACTGATGTTGTCATTGAGGAGCAGGAATTTGCTGAGAGCAAGAATGCTTCAAATGATGCAGGATTTGCACCTGCAGACAGACCATCACCGAGCAGTGCTGCCGGCGATGGCTTCATGAATATTCCGGATGGAATTGATGAAGAATTACCATTTAACTAAATAACAGGAGGTAATAAGTCATGGCTTTCAATAAAAGTGATAGAGACGGCGCGCCAATGAGAAGAAGAGGCGGCATGCATAGAAGAAAAAAAGTTTGTGTATTCTGTGGAAAAGATAACGCTATCGATTACAAGGATACAAACAAGTTAAAGAGATACATCTCTGAGAGAGGAAAGATCCT
>CACZPJ010000007.1 GCA_902782995.1 uncultured Lachnospiraceae bacterium
ATCGACTTGTAACCCTTCAATCCGTCGTCATCGAGGTTCGCATTGAACTTAATATTGGATAACTTTTTGATATCCATTTTTCCTACCTTGGATGCGACAAAGGCAAATGCCAGTAAAACCAACATCAGCAGAATAAGAACGATTGTAAAAATGATCTTTCTCTTCTGACGCTTTTTCTTACTAATCTTTTTCTTTCCTGTTTTTCTTTCCCTTTCCTGCATAATCCTGACCCTCATTCCTTTCCCTGCACCTTACGCGCAAATGATTGTTCTATTAATAGGATTTTGTCTGATTGACCAGACGCATGATATTGTATCCATAGTTTTCACCGGTTGCCCAGCCGCGGCCGGTTGGATTCTCTTTCTGACCGAGCCATTCTACGTATACGGCTACTCCGCGTGTAACCAGATGGAATCTCGGATCTACACATTCCTGACTTAAGGCTGCTGTCGTCGCATATGCCTTTAAGTGCTGTGCCTGTGCCCGGAGTCCCGTCCGTACATCCGCAAAAGTGGCTACAAAGGAGCCGCCACTGTTATCGACTGCACCGAGTCCACCGAAATTACACTGATCCTGACGCACCATACTGCCGGTAAACTGAAGCCATCCGGTCTCTAAGATCACCTGCGCCCAGAGCACCTCTGCCCTGACTCCTTCTGCCGCTGCTTCCTGACAAAGGATCGTCGCAAAGGTGGCAATATCGCCTGCGCCCTTAGCAGAATACACATTGCCCGGATAGGCATGTCCGGATGCCTGATAGCATTTTACCATCTGTGCGACAGTAGCGGTTGTCTTACCCATGATCTCATAGTATGCAATCGTATAGCTCTTTGTGGAGGAATCACTCGATCCCTTGATACCATTCACCCTGTTGTATGCCCGGATCTGATAACTGTAGGCAATACCGGAACGGACATCCTTATCGGTATAAGAGGTCTTTGTCTCTGCGACGTCCGCCAGTTTACTCCAGCCGCCGCCATTTGCTGCCTTCTTATAAATACGATAGGAAACAGCTCCACCAACTGTCTTCCAGCTCAGCCTGATCGCGCCGGCAGAGGTAAGCTGCAGGGACAGATTCGCAGAAGCGATCGACTTGCCACTGACCGGTGCAGAACCTTCACTGTATCCCTGTTTACCATTGTTCTTGTTATAACAGCGTACCTTATAATAATAGGTCTTGTTTGTCTTTGGCGGTACATCCGTATAGGTTGTGGTATTCGCGGAGCTGATCGTCTTGATTCTGCTATAACTGCCGTTTTTGGCGGTTGCACGGTAGATCTGATAACCACTTGCTCCACTGACCTTCGTCCACTCGATCGTTACGGACGCCTTTGATACTGCATAGATCTTGTTGATCTTTGTGGTCTTTACCGTCTTGCCACCAAGGATCGCAGAAAAGCTTCCATATCCGGTCTTTCCTGACTTTTTGCGTATCGCGCGTACCTTATAGTAATACTTTTTCGCTGCCTTTACGGTTTTATCCGTATAGGTTGTCGTCTTTGCATTTACTTCTGCAAGCCTTGTATACGTTCCCTTTTCCGATGTGCTGCGGTAGATCTGATAGCCGGTTGCTCCACTGACCTTCGACCATTCCAGCTTTAACTTCTTGCTGTTTACACTCTGTACATAAGAGATTGCAGTTTTTTTCATGGTCTGTGCCGATGCTACCGAAGAATACTTTCCGCATCCGCTGTAACCATTTACCTTATTGAGTGCCTGAACCTTGTAATAGTAAGTCTTTCCACTCTTACGGCTGCCGTCTGTATATTCGGTTACTTTACCGGATACCTTTGCGATCTGGACATACTTGCCGTTCTTAGATTCGCTCCGGTAGACCTTATAGCCATTCGCACCGCTGACACTTTTCCAGATCACAAGGAGACTGCTGCTTGACTTCGAACGGATCTCCGAGATCACCGGCTTGCCCACCTGTTTTCCGGACCAAACTGCGGAATAGCTGCTGTATCCATTGATATTATCCACACGGTTGACTACACGGATCTTATAATAATAGGTCTTATCTGCCTTTACCGAAGTATCGGAATAAGAAGTTCCTTTTACCGTTGCAAGCCTTGTATACTTACCGTTTTTAGCGGTACTCTGATAAACCTGATAGCGGTAAGCTCCACTGACCTTTTTCCATTCGATCGTCAGGCTTCCCTTAACGGTTGACTTTACGCCTGTAATCGAGGTCTTTTTGACCGACCAGCCATCTACCACCGAAGAAGAACTGCTGTATCCGGTCTTTCCATTCTGCTTCCGGTAACTTTTTATCTTGTAATAGTAAGTCTTTCCACTTGTCAGTCCGCTGTCGGTGTAGGTTAAGTCTGTTCCACTTGAAATCGTAGCAATCTTGGTATACGTTCCTTTTTTAGAGGTACTGCGGTAAAGCCGGTATCCAGATGCACCGCTTCCCTTTTTCCAACTGATCTTTAACTTCCCGCTTCCATCCGATACAACGGAAGTGATCGAAGTCTTTTTCATCGGATATGCACACATCACATCCGAATTCTTACTTGTACCGTCTGCGTTATAGTATTTGATCTTATAATAATACTTGGTTCCTGCTTTTAAGCCGGTATCCGTATAAGTCGTTGTTGCTGCCTTTTTGAGCGTTGCGATCTTCTTATATCCACTCTTCTCATCCGTGGAACGATACAGATAATAGCCGCTTGCACCGCTGATCTTCTTCCAGGAAAGATCGAGTTCTGTTGAGGACTTCGAGGTGATCGAATCCCAGCTTACCTTCGCTGTCTTCTTTTTCAGTCCATAATACTGTGCGATTCCGGCTGCATCTGCAACACCAACCTTTTTCAGCTTATCCGCAGAATTCAGATAATTCGAAACATCCCCACTGTTACTTAAGAATGCATGCTCGATCAGTACACACGGGAAACCAGCATTCTTTGCACGACGGATCAGTCCGAGATAATCAGCAAGACTTCCATCCGGATATGTTGTCTCACTTGCATTCCAGATCTTTGTTCCATTATCCTTTAATCCAAGTGCTACCAGCTTTGCCTGGATCTTCGCAGCAAGTCCGTTTCCGGTATTTCCGACCGTCGGATTGTAATTGCTGTTTGGGTAGTAAACACTGACTCCGTTTGCCGTGCTATTCGTACTCGCATTCAGATGAAAGCTGACGAGTACATCTGCTCCATACTTTGCAGCGATCGCAACACGGTTATCGAGGCTCTCCACCTGTGTTGCTCCCATTGTCTGATCGGTCGTACGCGTCATGTACGTCTTGATCCCATCATAGGTGTCTAATTCAGCCTTACAGTAAGTTGCGATCTGAAGTGCCAGATCACTCTCCTTGTATCCAAAATAGGATGCTCCGCCATCCGTTCCACCATGACCCGGATCAAGCACAACGTTAAGTGTTCCGCTTCCGGTTGCATCCACCCCGGTTGTTGCGGCTGTTCCTGCTGCCGCATTTTCTACCGCTGTTCCAAACTCGGATGCTGACATCTGCTGTCCGGCTGCATCTGTGATCACAACGCTTCCTGCATCCTGCGTATCCGGATCAATGATCTGTGTATCCGGATCTGTATCTACCTGACAGTTCACGCCGAATCGTGCGTCGATTCCGGTATCCGGTATCGAAACCGTACTTTCCCCAGACTTTGTCGTATAATCGATCGCCATGATACGGTAGCTTCCGGTAAAAGAGGTATCTGCAAAGTTCATATAAAACAACAGAAGATCCTTTTCTATGGTATCTGCTGTTACCGTATACTCTGCACCGGTCGTGTCATTCTTATAATGAAGCTTCGCAGTCTCTACTGCTTCTTCTCCCGCATCAATTCCGGCTAACACATACTGCTCACCCGGTGTTTCTACATAACTGTTTCCAACTGCAAGATAAGACAGCAGCATCTGTGGCTCCTGCGTGATTTCTGTAGCTGCCACTTCGATCTTCTCTGTTGCATCCTGCTCCGTTGCTGCTTCGACCTTCTCCGCTGCTTCCTGCTCCGTTGCTGCTTCGACCTTCTCTGCCGCTTCCCGCTCTGTCTCTGCCGCAGCTTCGATCTTCTCTGTTTCTTCCTGCTCCGTTGCCGCTTCTGCCTTCTCTGTCGCTTCCTGCTCGGTCTCTGTCGCAGCTTCGATCTTCTCCGTTGCTTCCTGCTCAGTCTCTGTCGCAGCTTCGATCTTCTCTGCTGCTTCCTGTTCCGTTGCTACTTCTGTATCAGACCATAGGCTCTCTGTTTTTATCCCATTTTGTGTCTCTGTGACTTTTTCCGTCTCTGTTGCAGCCGCATCCTGTACATCAATCACACCTGCTGCCTGAAGTGTCACTCCGTCCAGTTCTCCTAACATTGCCACGCATAGCAACATTGCCAGAATTCTTCTGCATTTTTTCACCTTTCACTCTCCTCCTGTTTTATCAGTCACCAGCTCCGTTTATAACGATCTGTGCAGAGCAAAGATCACTGACTGCAAGCTGATCTGCCTGTTTCCGGTAAGACTGTATGCTATATGTATAGGTATGACCCGCTTCTACACCTGTATCGTCATAGGTGTAACTGTCTGTATCCGCATGATAGCTGATACCTGTCTGATCCAGCTCTGTCTTCACACCACTTGCTTCCTCGTAACGGAAGATCTTATAACCATCCACACCACTGACTTTCTTCCAGTTCAGTACTGCCTGATGTTCCCTTCCCTCAGTCAGTTGTAAAACCGGAATCTCTAAGTGTCTTGCGGTTATCACATTACTGCGGTCGCTGTAATCAGTTTTCTGATCTGCCTTTCCTGCATTCCGTACGGTATATGCCTGAATCTGGTACTGATAGTCCATACCCTGTTCTGTCACATCCTGCCAGCTTGTCACGGATGCACCGGAAATCGTTTTGACCTTCTTGTAGTCTGTTTCTGTTCCCTCTTTGCGATAGATGATATAACCGCCTGCATGTTCTACCTTATTCCATGTCAGCTTCATCACACCGGATTCCTGTGGCAATACATCTGCCAGAACCGGTGTATTTAAGATCCTGCACCAGCTTTTTGCGGAATACGCACTTTCTCCCGCCTTGCCTGATGCCTGTATCCGGTAATAGTATACCTGATTCTTTTTACCTGTTTTATCGGTATATTTTACCACAGCCGCACCCTTTATAGTCTTAATTTTTTTATAAGATCCGTTTTTCGCCGTGCTGCGATAGATAATATAGCCGGTTGCCCCGCTTACCTTTTTCCAGCTTAAGGAAATGCCGGAAGATCCATTCGCTGCGATTGACTTCCATTCCGGACTGATCAACTGTCTGCCGGAAACCGGCTTTGAATCATCACTATAGCCTTCGGTACGGTTCACCGCATTGATCACACGTACCTTATAATAGTAGGTTTTTCCTACCACACCGGACTTATCGGAATAACTGGTTGTCTTTCCGTTTTTTGTCGTTGCGATCCGGCGGTATTTTCCTGTCTTTTTCTCACTCCGGTAGATCTGGTACTTCTTTGCACCTGTGACCTTACTCCACTTTAGTAAAAGATGTCCGCTCTTCGTGGAAGTAACCGATGTCAGCTTCGTTGCCTTTATCGTACTTCCATAGATCTTTTTGGAGTCACTGCTATAACCGGTCACATCCTTCTGCTGCTGATATGCACGCAGTCTGTAATAATACTTTTTACCTGTCTTAACCGTCTTATCCTTCCAGCTTAAGGTCTTTGCATCCTTTATCTTTTTTACTCTCTGATACTTGCCGTTTAAGCTGTTGCTGCGGTAGATCTCATAGCCGGTTGCCCCGCTTACCTTTTTCCAGCTAAGTGAAAGCACCTGTGAGCCGGCTGCCGTTACAGCCGCAATCTTTGGCTGCGCTATGGCATAGCCTGACTTAATACCGGACATTCCGGTCTCTGTCGTACCCTTTTTGCCGGCAATTTTATAATAATACCGCTTACCGGAAGTAAGCTTACGGTCAATATAGGAAGTGGCTGCAAAGTCCTTAATCTCTTTGATCTTCTTATATTTTCCATTCTTCTCGGTACTCCGGTAAATGACATATCCATCCAGATAATTGTTCTCTTTCCACTTCAACATGACGGATGTGGAGGAATTCGAGCTGACACTTCCAAACGTGATCTTGTTATTGCCTTTGGTCAATCCATAATATTCTGCGATTGCCGTTGCATCTGCGACACCGAGCTGCTGAAGCTGTGCTTCGCTTGCCAGATGATTCGCCATATCACTGTAGCTTGTCATATATGCATGCTCTACGATCAGTCCGGCAATCCCTCTCCGCTTACATTCCCGGATCACATGATAGTAATCTGCATGCGATCCATCCGGATACAGATATGCAGGATCATAATCCTGACAGCTTCTGATCAGGATTCCGCGATTTGCAAGTCCGAGACTGACCAGATGATTCTCGATCTGCGCTGCCAGCCCCTTTCCATTATTACTCAGATCCGGACGGTAATTTCCATTCGGATAATAGACGCTCGCTCCGCTTACCCCCGGATTGCCACAGGCATTGTTATGGATGCTGACAAAAATATCTGCCCCATAATTTGCCGCAATCTGTGTACGGTCTGTCAGACCGACGAAGGTATCGTCACTCCGCGTCATATAGACGGTCACACCACCGTAAGTCTCTAACTCTGCCTTACAGTAAGTCGCAATCGAAAGATTCAGATTCTTCTCTACTCTTCCATAATAGCTTGCGCCACCATCATGTCCACCATGACCCGGATCAAGCACAACTACGATCTTGCGGCTTCCTCCGGTTGCATCTACCGCATCGGATGCCACATCCGCAGATGCCTTTCCCAGTGCCTCCGCAAATCCATCCGCAGAGACCGCATTGCCGGATGCATCTGTCATAACAACCTCCGGTTGTTCCTCTTCCTCTGTTGTGATCACTGCATCCGGTTCATCTGCCGGCTCTTCGCCTATGCCGAAGGATGCTGTAATTCCGGTATCCGAAAGCACAAGTGTCTGTTCACCTTCCGGCATATCCGAAGTAGTATACGTGATTCCGGTCAGATCATAGATGCCCTGCGTCAGTCCCTCTAAATGATCCATCTGAAAAAAAGCTGCATCTGACGTAAGTTCCGTCTGCTGTACCTGATAATCAGCTCCGGTATCCCTGTTACGATAGTGCAGTGTCATATCCTGTACCTGCGCTTTGCCCTGGTCAAATCCAAGCAGAACAAACTGTGAGTCGGTTGGCTGCAAGGCAGTCTTTTGTAACACAAGATATGAGATCTGCAAGCCGGCTTCTTTCTGTACGTTGGTTGCATTCTGAGACTCTGTTCCTTCGGTCTGTTCTTCGGCTGCCTTCTGTTTATCTACAGCTCCGGTCTGCTCTTTCTCCGTACTCTGTTCCCCGGCTGCCTGCTCTGTCTCTGTTGTCCCGGTCTGTTCTTTTGTGATACGTCCGGTCTTGTTTTCCCCGGTCTGTTCTTCGGTGATACGTCCGGTCTCTGTTTCCCCGGTCTGCTCCTCAGACACACATTCAGTCTCCGCCTGTTCCCTGACTGCGTCCTCTGTCTCTGCTGTCTTGGTTTGTTCTTCCACCGGATTCTGTTCTCCCTGCACTCCGGCTTCCTTCTGTGTCTTTGTCTCGTCCTGTGTCTCAGTCTCTGTCTCTTCCACAGACTGCATCGGAGATCCCAGATTCTCACCTGTTATCTCCGATGCATATACGTTCATACTATTGTCTGTTCCAAAAAGCATCAGAAAACTAAGCACTGCTACCAGCACTCTTTTTCTCTGTCTCATTTTTCGGTCCTTCTTTGCTCTTAACGTCTCATTTGTTCTTACTTATGGATTCTTGTTCCACTGATCTTGCTTCCTGCTTCCTGGTTCGGATTCAGCTTCGTGATCAGTACACTTCTTACTGCGGAATTACCAATAAAGTCGATCGCCGCTTCGATCTTCGGAAGCATGGTTCCTTCCTCAAACTGACCTTCTGCAATATACTGCTTTGCTTCTGCAACGGTCATGGACTCTAACGGTTTTTCATTGTCCTTACCATAATTCAGGCATACCTTCTCTACACTGGTTAAGATCACAAGTTCATCGGCATCGATCAGCTCTGCAAGCTTTCCTGCCGCAAGATCCTTCTCAATGACTGCACTTGCACCCTTTAGGCTGTTATCCTGGGAAAGTACCGGGATTCCACCGCCTCCGCATGCGATTACTACCTGATCTGCATCGGATAATGCCTTGACTGCATCAATCTCTACAATATCGATCGGCTTTGGTGCTGCAACGATTCTGCGGTATCCATCCTCTACCTTCACAACATGGTTGCCCTTCTTCTCCTCAGCTTCTGCCTCTTCCTCTGTCATCACACGACCGATGACCTTTGACGGATGATAAAATGCCTCATCATAAGGATCTACAACTACCTGTGTCAGCACGGTGGACACAGACTTATAAATTCCGCGGTTTAACAGCTCACTGCGGATCGCATTCTGTAAATCGTAACCGATATATCCCTGACTCATTGCAGAACATACGGACATTGGTGTTGCCGTATATTCCGGATAGATCCGGCAGAACTCTGCCATTGCGGTGTGGATCATTCCTACCTGAGGACCGTTACTGTGTGTAATAACGATCTGATAATCATCCTTTATAAAATCAGCTACTGCCTTTGCAGTCTGTCTGGTAGCTTTCTTCTGTTCCGGAAGTGTGGTTCCTAATGCTTCGTGTCCTAATGCAATGACTACTTTTTTCTTTTTCATGGTAATACCTCCAAATTCGTATACTGAGCTAAGATAATGTTAGCACATTTCAGGTGGCATAACAACTGATATTGTGTAAAATACATGCTTTCAAGTTATATAAAAGACAAAATGCACAAAATATGTTCCGCAAACATTTGCAAATAAAAGTTTGCTTTACATAGTTTGTGCATTTTGCCTTTTGAATTTAAAAAACTTTTGACATCTGAATCATGAAGTTCATATATATCATCAGGAATTCTTCCTGCCAAGGGTCACGGTAAGCTTCTGTTCCTGATACTGTCCATTCTGTTCATTCGATAACCGCTGAATGGTTACTTCGACTTCCTGGCCTGCTGCATAATACTGCATCTGATCCTCAAAGTCTGCGGTTGTCTTGATCTTCGTTCCATCGAACTCTGTGATAATATCACCCTGTGCGATTCCTGCCTTCTCTGCTGCGGAGCCGCTGACTACCTGATAAACATAGATACCTTCCGGCATATTATAGGTCTTTGCTACCGAGCTTGATACATCGACACCGGATATGCCAAGATATGCGGTCTTGCCTTCCGATACCGCCTCCCGCTTGATCAGCTTCTCTATGATCGGGGATGCCGTATTGATCGGGATCGAATAACCCATTCCTTCTACCTTGGTATCGGAATATTTCACGGAGTTAATACCGATCACTTCTCCGGCAAGATTCAAAAGTGCGCCACCGCTGTTTCCCGGATTAATCGCTGCATCGGTCTGAAGCAGTTCACTCGTAGTCGTTGTACCGGTATCTTCATCGGTTACGGATACCTCACGGTCTAACGCACTGACAACGCCTGTCGTTACCGACTGTCCATAGCCGAGCGCATTGCCGATCGCGATCGTAGGCTGGCCTACCTTTACCGCATCGGAATCGCCAAGGGTTGCCACCTTGATCGTACTTAAGGTATCACTCTCAATATCGGATAACTTCACGGCAACAACTGCAAGATCATTGCCCGGATCTGTTCCCTTTACTTCGGCACTGGCTGTCTTATCATCGGAAAACTGAACGGTAATGCTGGTTGCATCTGCTACCACATGGTTATTTGTTGCAATATAGAGATTCTCCTCATCCTGGCTTACGATAATACCGGATCCTGCACTCTCACTCTCATAGTTCTGCACCTGTCCGAACCAGTTCTGATACTGTGTCTCACTCATATTGGTAATCGCAACAATGCTTGGCATGACATTACCTACAATGCCCGATACATCTGTTACGGATGTGATCTGATCTCCACTGGCATTCTCCTGTACGGTATCCTCTGCTGCAGTAGCAGTCTTATTTAAAACCGGTGCCGATGCTTCTGTTTTTACCTCGCTTTTCGTACCTCCGGTTACCGAAGTAAAAAAGATTCTCGCTCCTTCAAAGGCGGTTCCTGCAACCAGGCCAAACACAAGTGCGAGTGCCACGCATTTTGCAAGCTTTGCACCAAAGCCGGACTTTTTCTTCGGTGGGCGCGGCTGCTTTGGCGGCTTCTCATACTGTGTATACTGTGCCTGCGCACTCCATCCATTGTCCTGTTCCTGCTGTGTATTCTGCTCCTGATTCATGTTCTGTGTCTGCTGTGTATTTGGTTCCTGATTTGGATTCATCTGATAAGAATAATAGGATTCCATCTTACTGATACTCCCTTCTCTTAATGTATATCCATATCTTACCCGACAGTTGTGTCTAATCTGTGATTAATCCACACTTTTTTCTTCTAAAAATATTTTTCTTGTCACGAAATTATAGACCATGACGAATGCAGTCGCAAAAATCTTCGTCACCATATAATAGATATGAAGCATGTCTACGCCAAGCCACATGAGGATCTGATTGATGCCAAGCCCAATCACACTTAAGACCACAAAGACCGCAAATTCCTTCTTTTTACTCATATCTTCTTTTCCGGCGAATACATACTTCATGCTTGCCAGATAGTTAAAGATCACCGATACGGTAAATGAAATTGCCCCTGAGATCAGATAATAGATTCCTGCATATTCCGTCAGGACAAACAATACCCCGTAATCGATCAGGAATGCGATCACACCTACAATCCCAAACTTTACCAACTGTTCAAACAGCCTAAGACACTTTTCCTTCATCTTATCTCTCCTTTTGCGCGTAAACGAAACAGGCTGCCGTCTCCTCTCGGAAACGACAGCCCGGTTTTATTCTTCCTACTCAACCGTTACGGATTTTGCAAGGTTACGAGGCTTATCTACATCGCAGCCCTTTCCAACGGATACATAATAGCTGAAAAGCTGTAATGGAATAATTGCGAGGGAATTCGTGAAATACTTATTCGTCTGTGGAATGTAGATCACATAATCTGCATTCTTCTCGATCTCTGTATTTCCTTCATTCGTCACTGCCATAACAAATGCGCCACGCGTACGCACTTCTACAATATTGCTGAGTGTCTTTTTAAACAGCTCATCCTGTGTTGCAACTGCTGCAACTAAGGTTCCATCCTCGATTAAGGAAATCGTTCCGTGTTTTAACTCTCCTGCTGCATATGCCTCAGAATGAATGTAAGAAATCTCCTTTAACTTCAAAGAACCCTCTAAGGAAATCGCATAATCAATACCACGTCCGATAAAGAATACGTCCTTTGCTGCAATATAGCGGTTTGCGAACTTCTGGATACGTTCCTTGTTATTCAAAAGCATCTCGATCTGATCCGGCAGCTTCTTCATATCCTTAAGCATTGCTGCCATCTCTGCATCGCTTAACTTGCCACGTACGTTTGCGAACTTGATGGCAAGCAGATACTGTGCGATCAACTGTGCACTGTATGCCTTTGTCGTTGCAACCGCGATCTCAGGACCAGCCCAGGTATACATAACCTTATCTGCTTCTCTTGCGATCGAGCTTCCGACTACGTTGACAATACCAAGTGTCTGGATGCCCTGCTTTTTCGCTTCACGGAGTGCAGCAAGGGAATCTGCTGTCTCACCGGACTGGCTGATGATCAGGACTAATGCGCCCTCTTCTAAGATCGGGTTACGGTAACGGAACTCGGATGCAACATCAACCTCTACCGGAATTCTTGCAAGTCCTTCGAAGATATACTTACTGGTTACACCGGTATGATATGCAGAACCACAGGCAACGATATGGATCTTCTTGATCGCCCGGATCTCATCATCTGTCATACCAAGCTCTTCGATCACGATCTGGTCATCCTTGATTCTCGGATTCATGGTATCACGGACAGTCTTCGGCTGTTCGTTCATTTCCTTTAACATGAAGTGTTCATAGCCACCCTTTTCTGCGGCATTGATGTCCCACTCAATCGTCTTGGATTCCTTCTCGATCGGTTCTCCGTCTACATTAAAGAACGCAATCTCATCTGCGGAAAGACGTGCGATCTCTTCATTCTCGATAAAGTATACATCTCTTGTATACTTTAATACTGCCGGCACATCCGATGCGATCAGATTACCGGTCTTACCACGTCCCACGATCAGCGGGCTGTCTTTTCTTACCGAATAGATCACGTCCGGATGCTCTAAGAAAATAATTCCAAGTGCATAAGAACCTTCCACACGATGCATAACCTTTGTTACTGCCTCTAATGGATCACCCTTATAATAATAATCTAACAGATGTGCTACTACCTCAGTATCTGTCTCGGAACAGAACTGATAGCCCTTATCCGTTAACTTCTTCTTCAGCTTCACGTAGTTCTCAATGATTCCGTTATGAACCACTGCGATCGTCTTATCTGCATTGAAATGCGGATGTGCATTCACATCGGATGGTGCACCATGGGTTGCCCATCTGGTGTGTCCGATACCGGAACATCCCGGCATAGTCTCTCCGCCATGTGTGAGGTCATATAATACCTTCAGACGTCCGGTTGCCTTGGCAAAATTGATCTTCTCGCCATCATAAACAGCCATTCCTGCTGAATCGTAACCTCTATATTCCAGCTTAGACAGTCCGTCTAATAAGATCGGTGCTGCCTGTTCCTTTCCTATGTAACCAACAATACCACACATATGATATCCTCCTGATCTGCTGTAGTCTATTTCAATTCATATAATATGCCCAAATTACATATAGCGTTATTATAGCAATATTCAGGATGCATTTCAATGCTGCATTTCTTATGTTTTTCTTTTATTTTCTCTGCAAAATTTGTCAGTTCTGTCATCAGACAGTGGCAATCGCATCCTTTACGCTTCGTACAAACTCGGCGATTTTTGCCGGACTTTCTGTTCCATACTCCGCACAGAAACGGACGATTGCTGATCCTACGATAACACCATCTGCACTCTTTGCCATCTCCTTTGCCTGCTCTGGTCCTGAGATTCCAAAGCCGATCGCACATGGCACATCACTGACCTGTTTTGCGGTTTCAATCATCGCTCCGACATCCGTTGTGATCTGGCTTCTTGTTCCAGTAACACCAAGTGAGGATACACAGTACAAGAATCCGGTTGCATCTGCTGCGATCATCTTGATCCTGTCATGGGAGGTCGGTGCGATCATGGATACCAGATCCATATCATATTTCTTGCAGATGTCAAGGAACTCTCCCTTTTCTTCATACGGAATGTCCGGAAGAATAAATCCATCGATTCCGATCTCACTGCTGGTACGGATAAACTTCTCTGCTCCATAGGAGAAGATCACATTGGCATAGGTCATAAATACCATTGGAACCTTCACGGTCTTACGCAGTCTTTTCACCATCTCAAAGACCTTATCGGTTGTAGTTCCTGCTGCAAGTGCACGGATGTTTGCCTCCATGATCACCGGTCCTTCTGCGGTCGGGTCAGAAAATGGGATGCCAAGCTCGATCAGATCTGCGCCTGCCTTTTCCATTTCGATGACGATCTGCTCTGTCACCTCAAGTGACGGATCTCCACAGGTAATAAATGGGATAAATGCTTTTCCATGGTCAAATGCTTTTCTGATGTTACTCATAAAGGTCCTCCCCTCTGTATCTGGCGATTGCTGCTACGTCCTTATCGCCTCGTCCTGATATGTTAATTACAATGATCTGATCCTTATCCATCGTTGGTGCAAGCTTCTTTGCATAAGCAACCGCATGTGCACTTTCGATTGCCGGGATCACACCTTCGATCTTCGAAAGATATTCAAATGCATCGACTGCTTCGTCATCGGTTACGGCAACATACTGTGCTCGTCCACTGTCATGCAGATATGCGTGTTCCGGTCCGATTCCCGGATAGTCAAGTCCTGCCGAAATGGAGTAAACCGGTGCGATCTGACCGTATTCATCCTGACAGAAGTAGGACTTCATTCCATGGAAAATACCGATCTTGCCGGTGTTGATCGTTGCCGCGGTTTCAAAGGTATCAATTCCACGTCCTGCTGCCTCACAGCCGATCAGTTTTACCGAAGGTTCTTCAATAAAGTGATAAAAAGCACCCATGGCATTTGATCCGCCACCGACACATGCCATGACAACATCCGGAAGCTTTCCTTCCTTCTCCATGATCTGCTGCTTGATCTCACGGCTGATCACTGCCTGGAAGTCACGTACCATGCCCGGGAACGGATATGGTCCCATGACAGAACCTAAAACGTAATGCGTATCATCAATTCTTCTCGTCCATTCACGGAAGGTTGCTGATACGGCATCCTTTAAGGACTTAGTTCCTTCCTCTACCGGATGTACCTTTGCACCTAAGAGCTTCATACGGTATACGTTTAATGCCTGCCGCTCACAGTCCATCTTACCCATGAAGATCTCACATTCCATACCCATCATCGCCGCTACGGTTGCTGTTGCAACACCGTGCTGTCCGGCACCTGTCTCTGCGATCACACGCGTCTTGCCCATCTTTTTCGCAAGCAGCATCTGACCTAATACGTTATTGATCTTATGGGATCCTGTATGGTTTAGATCCTCTCTCTTTAAATAGATCTTTGCTCCACCGAGATCCTCGGTCATCCGCTTTGCAAAGTAAAGGCGGCTCGGACGTCCTGCATATTCGTTATACAGTTCCGTCAGCTCCCGGTTAAATTCCGGATCGTCCTTGTACTTGTCATAAGCCTCCTCGAGTTCCATGATCGCATTCATCAGTGTCTCCGGGATATACTGTCCACCATGAATACCAAATCTTCCTTTGTTCATAGCCTGCTCCTTTCTATTGTTCGGTAACTACCAACGGATTGTTTCGTGCTTCGCACGTATATTCTGATAGCCATTTCATAAAGAGTCGCTTGCGACTCGTCGCGCGCGAGCGGTTTGCAGACAGTCATCTTATGATTGTCTGCAATAGCTTCCTCTCCGCGAGCTGTGCATACACAGCTTTTTTAATGTTCTGGAATTTATTCCGGAACATTAAAAAAGCTCTTGTCCTGATTTTTTTCAGGACAAAAGCTTATATCTTCTGCGGTACCACCTGTCTTATGGAATTACTCCATCACTCTGTCAGTGTCATCTAACACCTGTTCTCTGTAACGGGAGACACCCGTTGGACATTACTCTGCATCTGCATTTCTCTCCACCCTTATGAGTCCATTCAGCCTACCTGTGTATATCGTGCTCCCACCAATGCACAACTCTCTGGATTACCGTTTCGTCTGCCTACTCTTCTCAATCATCGGTTTGCTTTTTAGCAATTATAGGTCAGTCACAACTATCTGTCAAGGACGAAATATAACCTTTTCCATATAAGGGCAGTTGATATTTCTTATTCCGTGAACTACTCTGCTGTCGTACTTCCGCTATCTGTACTACCACTCTCTGTACTATCTGCTCCTTCTTCCTCATCAAACGGATTATCTCTCCGCACCGTATCATTTACGGTATATCCGGTCTCGTAAGAGATCTCCTTGCTGTAATTCTGCACAGTGTTCGAAGGAACATAGTTTGTTTCATTAAACAGATACCGGTGTAACTCGGATACGTTTGTTACAAGATCGGTCGGAACAACAACGTCACCCTTCTTGCCACCAAGCTGCTCGGTATTTAACTCAAACGGCCATCCATGGGTTCCTGCCATCTCGTAATCCATGATACTTGATGCAAGACCAAGGATCGTTGTATTTGCCATGTTGGTCTCTACTTCATCACAGACCTTATCAATAATACTGTTTAGGGTAGACAGATCTGCGCTCTTAGCCTTCTTTACCATCTGTTCTACGACGGTACGCTGACGCTCGGTACGACGGTAATCGTCACCTGCGGTATAACGGATTCTTGCATATCCGGTTGCCTGTGTTCCATCTAAGGTATACAGTCCCGGTCCGCTGATATAATTTGCCTGCTTGCCGGTTACTTCTGCGGTTGTCTGTGTATAGCTGTTCAACAGTTCTACTTCTTCCTGTTCGATCTGGATCTCTACACCGCCTAATAAATCGATCGCATCGGAAACTGCATTAAAGTCAACGACTACATACTGGCTGATGTCCAGATCGAGATTCGTGTTCAGCGTCTCAATCGCATTCTTTACGCCACCCTTTGCGAAGGCTGCATTAACCTTACGATAGGTATTATCACCAATATTCAGATAACTGTCACGATAGATCGATACCAGTTTTACTTCCTTGCTGTCGTTATCAATACTTGCGATCATGATCACATCGCTGTTACCGGATTCAAAGCTTCCGTTCGAGCGGTTATCCAAACCAAAGACTGCAATGTTGGTATAGCCCTGTAATAATTCCTTGGTCGTCTCATCTAATTCATTGACCTTTACATCTTCTTTTTTCAGGTCTGTCTTCTCGATCTTGTTCAACTTTGACCAGATAAACACACCTACCAGTAATACAAGCAACAGAATGATCTCTATTGCAAAGATAATGATCTTCTTTCTTCTACGCTGTTTCTTCGTCATCTTCTTCTTTGTACTCATGAATTTTTCCACCTATGCTTCATTCTCATTCAGATCCCGGACGGAATCCGCTAAAAAGTGTAAACCGAACTTACTATATACCACATTTTTACATCTGTCAACAGGATCTGTTTTTATGGATTTCGTGGATTCTTGCATGCAGTTCGCGGATAAAAGTCAATCGGTTATGCAGCATTTTTTTGATTCCGTAATGTGTCATCTGTGAACTGTTTTCTCCATGTCTCCGGTAAAAAAGCAGCTTATCCGGCAAAAAGCAGGTTCCACCCTTTAACCGGTCATTGATCACGCCGATCCACTGGTCATGCATCTCGATCGTATCCGGAATCGGAAGTACATCCTCTAGCAGCTCATGCCTAAATGCCATACAGCATCCTACATATGTATTCCGCCAGATATTTTTCAGCACTCCTGCTCCGGAGTTCTTAAAGGTATAAAAAGAATCACGCAGTACGGTACTGCCATCTCCTGCAACGACCGTTGCATCATGCACTACCACACTGCATCCTGTTTTTACAAAGGTCTGTAACACAAGTTCCACCTTCTCCGGCTTCCAGATGTCATCCTGATCTGCCAGAAAAATGAACTTACCGTGGCATTCCCTCAGAACGTGGTCAACATTCGCCTTTACGCCCCGACCCGGACCGGTTGTCAGGCGTATCCGTGCATCCTGCATGGCATATTCTTCTAAGATCTGTACCGTATGATCGGTCGAACCATCATCCGATATAACAAGTTCATCCTGTTCGCCCATTCCGGCTAAAACAGATGCGATCTGTTCCCTGACATAATTTTCTCCATTATATGTGATCATCGCAACAGATGCTCGGATCATAGGAACTTCCACCCCCATTTTTGAAAATAAATCCGCATTGACTTCAGATGTATGAAAAACAGCTTCCGGTTCTTATGGGAACCACGCTGCCACTTATGGATCACTTCTGCCTGTGGGCAGTAACGCAGTACCGAAACATCATTCACCCGTTTACAGAGATCTGCATCCTCCATATAGAGAAAGAAATGATCATCAAATCCTCCGAGCTGACGAAACAACTGTGTCCGGATCACCAGAAAGCTTCCCTGCGCAAAAGGCACATCAAACGGCTTCGTATAATCCATATCCTGCATCGTATGATATGCCTGACGCTTTTTGAAAAATCCCTTCGCAAACATCCGGATAAAAAGATCTGCCACAGTAAGCTCGCGCCGGTATACCGCAAGCAGACTTCCCTCTTCATCGCATAGTCTCGGAACACACATACCAATCTGCTCATCCTGCATAAACTCAAGGATCGGTGAAAATGTATCTGACCGCAGCAGGATATCCGGATTCACGATCGCATGATAACGGGAATCTAACATTGGTAATATGTAATTATGTCCACCACCAAAGCCAAGATTTTTTCCGGTACGGACGTAACTCACATCGGAATACTCTGCTTCTATACTGCTTAAGTTATTTTCTTCTATGCTATTATCTATTATATATATTTTTTTTGAAATGGTGTCCGGTGTATAAGCTTCGATCGATGCAACCGCATTTCTCACATCCGTCTCATTCTCATACGCCACGATCCCTATACTGATATCAATCATATTATTTTGCACCGCTGCCCCTTAATACAACTTCGATGGTCTTAAACAGGATCTTCACATCCAGTCCAAGCGTCCAGTTCGAAATGTACTCCGTATCCAGCTTCACTACTTCTTCAAAATCTGTGATGTCGCTTCTTCCGCTCACCTGCCACATACCGGTAAGCCCCGGCTTAATGCCAAGTCTTGCACGATGGTGGGCTTCGTACTGCACGAACTCATCCACGGTCGGTGGTCTTGTCCCAACCAGGCTCATCTCACCCTTTAAGATGTTCCAGAACTGCGGAAGCTCATCAATGGAAAGCTTTCGCATGATCTTTCCCGCCGGGAAAACTCTCGGATCGTTGTCCATCTTAAACATCAGTCCGTCCATCTCGTTATCCTTCATCAGCTCCTGCTTGCGTTCCTCTGCATCGGTATACATCGAACGGAACTTGTAGATCTTGAACTTTCTTCCGTTCTTCCCAACACGGATCTGCGAAAAAAAGATCGGCCCCGGTGACTGACGCTTGATGATGGGCGCAAAAATAAGAAATGCGATCCCCATGATCACAAGCCCGATCAGGCTTCCGGCAATGTCCATGCAACGCTTGATAAATAACTGCCTTGGACTTGCAATACACATACTTGACGTCAGTACCATATAATTGCCGCATTCCTCGATCACCTTGTTCGGCATCAGCTTCGACTCATGCACCAGCTTAAAGTGCACGGTTACACCCATTTCTAATAGATCCTCGGCAAGTGCCTCGCTGCTGTCGATAGAATTCCCGTTGATAAACACTTCATCCACCACATTCGTGCGGACATATTCAAAAAAGTCATCCGCATTCGCAACAACCGGTATCTCGCGGATGACCTCGCCCTTGCGGTCCTTATCCACGACCACTACGCCTCGGACAATAAACTCCCGGTAACGGTTGCTCTCAAAATCCTTAATACACTGTTCCACTCTCTCATCTGTCGTAACAATGATCATCGCAGACTGGTTCTTTGCATTCCGAAGTCTTTTGCGGACCCAGATCTTTAATGCACAATGCTCGACGTATTCAAAAACGATCGACAGTCCCCAGAATACCAGAAGGATCTGTCTAGAATAGATCTCCGACTGCTTCGTCACCCAGACATAGGATGTCATCCCAAGGAAAATCACGGTACAGTGCATCAGTACCGCCTTTAACTCCTGCCAATGATTCCTGCGCAGGATTCCCTGATAAGTCTCCACAAAAAAGACCACACAGATGTCCAGCATCAGTAAAATAATCGCCAGTCTCTGATATGGCTCATTCTTGTATGGAACCATAAATCCCAGTCGGATGAAATAAGATATAATAAATGCTGCCTGTAAACACAGGATATCGGCAATCGTAAAATCGATATGCTTCATCCAGCTTCTTTTCTCTTTTTTATACATGTATTACCTCATATAAACGATAGCATCCACTCTAACGAACTTCCATATATTGTCTTAATGATACAATATGGTGTTTTAAACAACAATCAAAACTTTCTTAAATTTTCTTAAATTTATGTGTGATTCTGTTTTAAAGAATAGTTTGACTTCGTCAGTGTAAGATTCTGATTATAGTATGGATCACCATACGTGAAAATATCCTGCCATTTTTGCTTCATATAGGCAATTTCCCGCTCAAAGCGTTGTACCTTTTCTACCGTATCTTCACTTCCACGGGACTTTGACTCATAATGATATGCCAAAACCGCCGGATCATAAACCACCAGATAACCCAGCTTTCTGACTTTCAGGCAGAAGTCCACATCATTGAATGCAACCTCTAACTCCTCGGTCAGACCGCCCACTTCATCGAAAATACTGCGTTTTACCATCAGACATGCCGCGGTCACAGCACTGTAATTCGTCTGTATCACGGCACGATGCAGATAGCCGTCCCGCTCCTCCGGCAGACCGACAAACATATTGCCGGCAATTCCACCGATTCCGACCACGATTCCTGCATGCTGTA
>CACZPJ010000008.1 GCA_902782995.1 uncultured Lachnospiraceae bacterium
CTTCTGTTACGCTTCCGATAATCTGCCATCCACGATCCTTACGACCCTGCCGGCATTTTTGGCAACATTCAAGTCATGGGTGATCATCACGATCGTATTGCCCATCTCATTTAATTTTCGAAAAAGTCTTAATACTTCCTGACCGCTTGCCACATCGAGTGCTCCGGTCGGTTCATCCGCTAACAGGATCGCCGGTTCCCCGACGAGTGCACGCGCAATGGCAACACGCTGCTGCTGCCCGCCGGAAAGCTCCCCCGGCCGGTGTCCGATCCGTTCTTCGAGTCCTAACATACGGATCGTGTCCATGCTTTTTTCCTTCGCTTCCTGCAATCTCATGCCGCGCATTAAAAGCGGCATTACAATATTCTGCAGCACATTATAGATCGGTATCAGATGATACTTCTGAAAAATAAATCCGATCTTCTGATTCCGTAAGGTTGTCAGATCCTTCTCTGTGGTTTCGTGGATCGCCATCCCGTCTAAGTAATAGCTGCCGCTGTCAAACACATCCATGCAGCCGATCACATTCATCAGTGTTGACTTGCCGGAACCGGACGGTCCTAAGATCGCAAGGTATTCTCCCTTTTGTACACTCAGGTTCACATCCTTTAAAACATGCAGGGACTGGCTTCCCATCCGGTAATATTTGTTCAGTTCCTGAATCTCGATCATGCCAATCCTCCTCTCTTTTTCCTTATTATGTATCTGTTTTTCACGCGGACATCCAGATTTCCACGATCACTTCCTCACCGTTTTCATCCGTTTCAAGCAACAGCTTTAATACGTCACCCGACTTGATCCGCGAGAATGTTGTCGTGGTATCGGATGTCGTGTGTACCGTCACTCCAACCGGGATCTGCACGGTCACTGTTTTTCTTCGGAGAGAGCCGCGATCTCTTTTGCCACAGTTTTTTGTAAGTCCTCACCCTCCTGTTTTGCATCATTGTAGGTCTGCTGTGCATTATCTGCTGCGGTCTTTGCATCCGCTGCTGCCTGCTTTTTCTCATCTACCTGATTGTCCGTATAATAGGTATTATTATCAAGCGCGGTCTGATACTCTGCGATCTGGCTTTGTGCATCACTTAATGCGGTCTGGGCATCCGTTACCTTCTGGTCTAACTCTGCTACGGCTGCCGCATAATCGGTATCTGCATATTCTGCTGTCGTCTTTGTGCTTTCTAGTGTATACTCTGCCTCAAGTGTTCCCACCTCATAGTTTGTCTGGGCATCCGTCAGATCCTCTTTTGCATCGGCAACGGCTTCTTCATAATAGGAGCGGATCGCATCCATACTTTCATCTGTCAGTTTTAAAAGCGCATCACCCACTTTTACTGTATCTCCGGGAGAGACACAGACCTCTTCGACCACCAGATCCGTCACGGTAACGTCAAATCCTGCCATCTGTGAGATCGTTGCAATCTGTGTTGTTCCTTCACCGGTAAGATCCGTGGATGCATCCTCTGTTTCCGTCGAAGCTTCGCTCTTTGCAGCTCCGGCATCTTCCGTTTTCGCATGCAGCACATGGTATCCAATACTTCCACCGATCAGTGCGACGAGCAACAGACAGCCGGTCAGTTGTATGATCCTCTTCCTTCCTTTTTCTTTCATCACGCTTTCCCTTCCTTTTTTTCTTATCTTAAAGGTAACGGGCGAAAGTGACGGTCATGTGACGGTTAACTGAAAAAATCCGGATATCAGATCTCTCTGATACCCGGATTCCCAAGTATTTGCTATTTCGTATACTTCTTGATCAAAAACAGGATTCCCATACTGATAATCGATAACAGGTCATCCAGTGTCGATGTCGTACCAATGATCATATGGCGTGCCACAAGGAAGATCAATACCTCAATGATCGTATCCCCGTCCGGCTTACAAAGCATCTTCATAAACTCGATCCCGATCACGATATTAAGCACGTACTCCAAAAACTCGTATAAGGCTCCCGCCTCGCCCCGGTGTAACCACAATTCCCCGACATGCGGGATAAGTGCTATCACAGCAATTCCAATTCCGATAATAACTGCAACGCCCATCAGAAGTTCTAAAATATCACACATCCGATACAGGCGTTCTCTGATCTTTGTCCACATAATACTCTGTCATTCTCCTTTTCATGTGAAAAAAGAATAGCATAGAGACGATCGGGATGGCAAGTACCAATTTCTACTGCCTTATGGCTATTTTCTCATATACAGGATTCCAAAACAGCCCGGTCCGCAGTTTGTCGAGATCGCAGGCGATGCCTTCTGATAGATCACATTCTCAAATACCACATATTTCCTTACTTCTGTTGCGATCCATTCGAGTTCTTCCTTCGATAGGCCTGCATAAGTAATAAACAATGTCCTGGTATCGATCAGTGCCGGAGACTTTAAGGATGCCCGGATATATCTTCTTCGGACATTTTCCCTTGTCCCTGCAAAAATACTGCTTACCATCATACTGCTTTTTTTCAGACAGACAACCGGATGCAGCATCAGTCCTTCACAGATCGCACTGACACGCGCAGAGATACGGCCGGTACGCATCAGATACTTTGTGTTATCCACAATAAAGCTGGTCTGTGTCTTTGCTTTCCACTGCTCTACCTCTGCGGCAATCGCTTCTGCCTCCATGCCTGCCTCCACACATCCGGCTGCTTCTAAGACGATCAGTCCCATTCCACTAGACAGATGTCCGGAATCTAACACAATGACATTGTCAAAGGTCTTGGCTGCTTCTAGTGCATTGCGGTATCCCTTGCTCGCATTCTTCGCCATGGTAATATGCACAACATACTGGGCGGTGGTAAGCTGCTCTGCAAAAAATTCTACATAAGCATCCGTATCCGGTGCTTCCGATGCCACCTGCCTGCTTTCATCCCGGATGTATGCTAACAGGCAATCGGTGTCCGTTTCAATCCCATCTAAGAATTCCCCGCCATTCGTGTGGATACGATATGGCATGACTGCGATCTTATGCTTCTCTACGATCTTCTCCGGAAGATCACAGACACTGTCGGTCGAAATACGGATCGGTACCTTCATCCGGTGTTCAAATACCGGTGATTCGATCGTACCTGCATCTGCCTGGTCACTGGAGAGGATCACAAGCTCCGGTGGCAGATGCCGTAACAGCTCCTTCTCAAGCTGTAATCCGCTGACCGGTTTTAACAGATACCCTTCAAAGCCTTCGTTGCGGTACAACTCCTGATTCTCACTGCCCGCATTGGCAGTCAGGGCTACTACCGGTGTCTTGCTGTTTAATCCACCGGTCTGTGTCTGGATCGCATGACGGCATTCGATTCCATCCATTTCCGGCATCAGATGATCCATGAAGATCGTATCATAATGGATCTGGAGTGTCTTTTTCAGGCAGTCCCTGCCGCTGACCGCCGTATCAATATTGACCTTCGTCTCACGTAACAGCTTCTCGGCAACCATCAGATTCGTCTCATTATCATCAACGATCAGAATCCTTGCCTTTGGTGCTTCAAAGCTCTGCTTATAGTGCTCCCTTTCGTTGAGCATATGTCTCTTTTCAAGGTTCACCTCTCCGATCTGATCCTTGCCAACGATCTTCTGCGGAATGGTCACGACAAAGGTTGATCCCTTGGTATACACACTGTTGACCGATATATCACCGCCCATCAGATCGACTAACTGCTTTACGATCGCAAGTCCGAGTCCGGTTCCTTCAATGTAGCGATTCTGCTCCTCGTCAACACGCTTGAATGCCTGAAACAGATATGGAATGCTCTCTTTTTTGATTCCGGCTCCGGTATCCGCGATCGAATAGGTAACAAGAACCTGATCCTCCGCTTCCTTCGATGGTTCACACTGGATACTTAAGGTAACAGATCCCTCCTTCGTATACTTGACGGCATTGTTTAAAAGATTGATCAGTACCTGCTTGATCCGCACCTCATCGCCATAGAGCCTTGCCGGTATCGACGGATCTACATTGATGTGGAACTGCAGCCCCTTTCTCTTCGCACGTACCCAGATCATGTTTACAATATCCGAAAGTGTTGCACCTACATCATATTCGGTCGGAACAATATCCATCTGTCCGGCTTCCATCTTCGACATATCTAAAATATCATTGATCAGGGCAAGCAGCATTTTACTTGCTCCCTGTATACTTTTTGCATCCGCTATGACTTCATCCGATACATCCTCCCGAAGGATCATCTCATTTAAGCCGATGATCGTATTGATCGGTGTACGGATCTCATGGCTCATACTCGAAAAGAAGTTGTTCTGCGCCTTATTCAATTCCTCGATCTCTTTTTTCTGCTTCTGCGCGATCTCATTTTCAGAACGGTAGATCGCATTCTGGAACAGGATCAGACAACAGATCAGAATGGAAACGATTGTAAGCGACATGAAGGAATCAATAAATGCCATCGGATAAGTATGTGGTATCACCGTAACCGGATGTGTGTAATTCAGGTAATAACATATGGCGTACAGGATATAGCCGGTAGCCAGAAAGATATTGCGTATCTTTCCCCTTACAACGAGGCAGACATATACCACGCCAAACAACAGCCAGATCGGTGCTCCTCCGTTAATTCCGCCCGTTGTAAAAAAGTTATACGGAAGCACGATGTAGACCACGATCGCTCCGATCACCGATGCGCCAAGCTGTATCCGGCGTTTTTTAACGGCTGCAACCGTAATGATGAAGATCACCACCCATGCGGCGGTCATGGATGCAATATTTTCAAAGGATTCTCCTGCAAAAGTGCCTCCAAGGATTCCGATTGCAAGTCCGGTCAGTCCGATGGTCAAAAGCAGACGGAACAGACGCTCCTGCATATCCAGATTATGATCTCTTATCGCTCCTAATATCTTCTTTGGACTCATCACAACTCACCGCCTTTCACACGGCCGATCAGCGCATCGGCCTTTTCTGTCGCAGCTTCGAATTCAAAATCATCAATATCCTGCATCACATCTGCTAACAGATCTGCCACCGGACATCCCTGATACTGCTTATTTTTGATCTCGCGGATCAGGGCTTCTGCCCGGTCTGCCTCAAAGGTATCAAAGCACTGCTTCAGTTCCGCCAACTGTGCAAGCCATTCCTCTTTGGTTATTTCCTCTCCGGCTTCCACGCTCTGCGTGGTCTCTTCCTTCCCACCAAGCACCCGGTCAATGCCCTGTGCCAGTTCCCGGTAGCGTTCCATGAGCTCTGCATGATGTGCACTGATATACGCCTCATCATGCTCCTTTGCTGCATCCTCTGCGGCACGCGCCATCTCGGAAAGAAGCTCCTGTCCGACCATTTTCGACGTACTCTTTAACGCATGCACCTGTATGCGGTAATTATCCCAGTCTTTTGCCGCAAAAAGCCGTTCCATCTCTGCCTGCTTTTTCTCTGCATCCTTTGCATACTGTGTTAGCAGCTCCTTGTAAAATTCCACATCTCCCCGGCAGCCCAGCAGACCGGAACCGGTATTCAGCCCGATATTTTCTAAATCTGTTAATACCGGATCGGACACTTCACCCGTATCCGGATGCTCCGGCTTTACGGCAGGATCTGCGGATGCTCCCTTTGCAGACTCTCCTGCATGACCTGTAGATGTTTCCCTTACAGACGCTCCTGTATGACCTGCCGATGTTTCCCTTACAGACGCTACTGTATGATCTGCTGATACTTCCTTTGCAGGCTCTTCATATATGGTATGGGACTTCCGATCCTCGGTGTATACGATCGCAGACTTTGGTAACAGCTTTCTTAATACACGCTCTAACTCGCAGTCTTCGATCGGCTTCGAGATGAATTCATCAAAGCCCTCTGACAGGAACATCTCTCTTGCACCGCTGACTGCATTCGCGGTAAAAGCAACCACGGTAAGAAGCTGATCCCGTTCCAGTTGCAGCTTACGCAGACGCTTCAAGGTCTCAATGCCATCCATTTCCGGCATCATATGATCTAAAAAGATCAGGTCAAAGGCTTCCTGTTCGCAGATCTCGATCGCTTCAATTCCGCTTTTTGCTGTCTTAACGGTCATATCATATTCCTTGAATACACCTTCTGCTACCATAAGGTTCATTGGTTCATCATCTACGACTAATACCTTAACACCCGGACAGCTCATATAACCACTCTGGTGCACATCCTCCATTGCACCGGAATTTAAAATATTGACAACCGGCTGACAGTAAAACGGCTTCTTAAGCAGCTTAAACTGACCGTTTCTTGGGAAGGAAATATCCTCATCCGATACTACGATCACCTGTGTATCTGCTTCCATCGTATCGAAGTAATCCCGGTATCCGAAGAATTCCTCTTTTCCGATAAAAAGATGGGTCAACTGATACTTCGACACAAGCTGCTTTAACTCATCAATGCTCGATACCATACGCAGTGTCAGATCCAGCCCCCTGACCAGACCGGAAATTGTCTCATTATAGAAAGTCCGCACTTCCGGGATCTCATATTTCTCCGGTTCTAAGAAGCATGCTAAGAAAAGCTGTTCCTTATTTTTGACAGTCATATGGGATGCAGGATCGGCAACCTTCTGTGGAATACTGATCTTAATGGTTGTGCCCTTTCCCACGGTACTGCTTACCTGAATAAAGCCTTCCATTGCAGATACCAATCCGTATACAATGGAAAGTCCAAGTCCCAGACCGCCTGCCTTACGGTTTCTGCCGCTATTGGTCTGATAAAACCGCTCCTGTATCTTCGAAAGCTTATCCTCCGAGATTCCGATTCCGGTATCCGTCACCTGAATACAGAGATTGATGCCATATGGCTTTGGCATCGTATAGACCTTGACATATACACCGCCCTGCTTCGTAAACTTCATGCCATTATCGATCAGATGCTTAAGCATCTTTTTGATCTTACGACCATCTCCGTAAAGTGCCGCCGGCATAGATGCATCCAGATCAATGATCAGTTCCGGCATGTCCTCCTGATCGAGCAGCCGGTTGCCGCTTACAATATCGTTGATCAGGGAAGCTACCATATAAGTGTCTTCACTGATCTTGATCCGTCCGGTATCTAACTCTGTAAAATCTAAGATATCCTCTACCTGATTGAACAGCCGCTGACCGGCAAGCTGGATCGATAAAATATCCCTGCGCTTTGTGGCATTATCCTCATTCCGGATCATGGTTGCTGTAATTCCGGTAACCGCATTGATCGGTGTACGCAGCTCATGGGAAACATTCGTAAGAAAATCTTCCGTCCGCCGGTTCGTTTCCTCTAATTCTAAGATCTTCTGCTCTGTTCTTCCCCTCTCCTTCTGCTTTCTTCTGATCTCAAGCTTCACAACATAGCCTGCCATATATACCAGTCCAAGATGTAGCAGTGTTCTGGTGATCTTAAGTGCATCGAAGCCGGCAAAGCCATGCAGTACAAAGATGAAATCATACAGGATCGTTACATAATAAGTGATCATGCAGAGATTCACTATATTCTGCATCTCGGTCGACGCATACAGGATCATCAGAATGATAATGACCGGTGCCAGATCATAGATGCTCGTCTCATGGCTTCCGTAAAAGAAAAATGTAATCATCGTAAGAACCACGTTGATCCACAGACTCACCTCCTGTGGAAGCCGCCTGGTCAGATGTACCCACCAGCAGATCGCTACTCCGACAAAAATCAAGAGCGGAGTCGACATCTCCCAGCCTAACAGATACGATTCCCCGATCAGAATCGTGATAAATATCGTTCCGCAGATCAGCACTGATAAGTACGCCGCCTGCTGTCTTTCCTTATCTTCCATACTCCTGCTCTCCTGTTATTTTTCTCTCAGATCGTAGTTCACATCTTCATCGATCATCGCGATCATCGCATCCGCATACTCCGGTGCGAACTGCTTGCCGCGTCCTTCTACCAGCTCCGATCGTATCTGCTGCTGTGGCAGCGCATTCCGGTAGCTTCGCCTTGAACTCATTGCATCATAGGAATCCGCAACCGCGATGATCTGTGCCTCCACCGGGATCTCATCCCCCGACTTATGATCCGGATATCCCTTACCATCGTAACGCTCATGGTGCCATCTCGCTCCGGTCATTAGCTTCGGCAGCTCTGTGATATTTTTCAGGATGCCTGCACCCACCACCGGATGCGTCTTGATGATCTCGTACTCCTCATCCGATAATGCCGCCGGCTTGTTGATGATCGCATCCGGTATTCCGATCTTACCGATGTCGTGAAGCAGTCCCATCATATAGATGTCATCCTGCTCCTCCTTCGAAAATCCCACACGCCTTGCAATCTCTCTTGCATACTCCGCTACCCGCGTGGAATGACCATTCGTATAGGTGTCCTTCGCATCGATCGCTCCTGACAATGCCTTTACGATCTGCATGGATAACCGTTCGAGCTTCTCCGTCTGTGCAATGATCTCCTGTGTCTTTTTCTCGACCTCATTCGAAAGACTCGTCTTTAACCGGATCAGCTCGATCGTATTTTTCACCCGGAGTAACAGGACTTCCGGCACAAACGGCTTCTTGATAAAATCCATTGCTCCTGCCGTTAACGCCTTCGCTTCCGTATCCCTGTCATCATCTGCGGTTAAAAATATCACCGGTATATCTGCGGTCTTTTCATCTGCCCGGATCGCTGCAATCGTCTCAAATCCATCCATACCCGGCATGTGCAGATCAAGCAGCACCATATCCGGCTTATTCTCCTGCAAAAACTTCAGTGCATCCTCTCCGGACTTCAGACAACTGACCCGCATCTGCTCCGACACCAGTATCCGGCTTGCCATCTTAAGATTCGCTGTATCATCGTCAACTACTAAAACCCAGTCACTCATTTGTTCCCCCCTGTTTATGCTGGTGTATCCATTCTCCAAAAACTGACATTATTATTTATTATAATACATATTTCACGGGGATAGAACACTTTTCTTCTACTTCTTTTGGCGTATTTTCTAAGAATCCGGGGGCGAGGTAAAGTGTGCGCTTGCCGCACACTCTCGCGCCCGAGCGGATGCATCGCATAATCTTCCACTCCGCGAGGTGCGCATCTTAGCTTTTTTGCAGTATAGGAAATTCCGTTGGAATTCCTATACTGCAAAAAAGCATGGCAGTTCTGCCATGCTCTCATCTACTTCTTATTCATTTTAAACCGAGCGTTCCGCTTCGAATTCTAACCATGAACGTTACCGCTGTAGTTAGCTCAGTCCAGGCACCCTCACGGCACACAGGAGGTTTTACTTAGGGCTGCTTCATTCCTGACCTGACCCGGTTCGCAAATTCCTGTTGCGCGAGACCCAGACGTCAGCGCCACTTGCAGCGGGCAGCTTCACAGCCACAAACCCTCTGCGGAACATCACCCCAGCTATAGCGGATTGCTGGTTCAGGGTACCGCTACCACCCCGGCTGCTCGGAAATATAATTATAAAGGATAACTGCTTGTATTGTCAATGTTTTTCACGCTTTTTCTTCTCGCGCAGATTTCGGAAAAAGTCACTTAACATCTGTGAACACTCTTCCTCTAACACTCCACGTTCAATCTCCACCTGATGATTGAACGATGGGATCTGCAACAGATTGAGTACCGACCCTGCACAGCCTGCCTTCGGATTCATTGCAGCGATCACTACTTTTTTTAAACGGCACTGCACGATCGCGCCCGCACACATCTGACACGGTTCTAAGGTCACATACATCGTACAATCCTCCAGCCTCCAGTCTCCGGTCTTTTTGCTCGCCTTTTTGATCGCACTTAATTCCGCATGCGCCAGCGTATTCTTGTCCGTATTTCTTCTATTATAACCGCGCGCTATGATCTTATGATCCTGCACGATCACACAGCCGATCGGTACTTCCTCTAACTTCTCTGCCTTTTTCGCCTCACGGATCGCCGCGCGCATGAATTTCACCTGTTCATCCATTCTGTCTTCATTCCTTTTCTGATTCTTTCCCTATTGTATCATAGGAAAGACCGGAATGGAATTCATCATTCCTCTGTGGAAGCCTCCTGGCTGCTTACAACCAGCTCACTTCCGGTTTTTAAGCCGTTCTTTATACAATATTCATCCGAAAACTGAATGGACACTTTCGTCGGACGAACATTATCTGTTGTAAGTGTTCCTACATCCACATATCCAAATCTGTCATTCTGATATTCGACTCTGTCCGCCTGATCCTCCAGATAAATATAAATCTTCGTCCAGTAATGCACCTCTCGATCCCTTGAAACCTTTAAGAAAACCAGTTCCTGATCCGGGAAAATATCTGTCTGATCCTCCCAGTTTAAACCGATCTCTCCCTGAAATGTATTTTCCCCGCGAACCGGAAATGCCTCTTTTTTCATAGTTCCTTTTAACCAGAGCGTTACCTGATCCGCTTCCACATTTCCATCTGCATCATAGATACTTCCGGTATAGGTCTCATCGACCGGCATGCTGCTGCATTTTACTGCTACGATCCAAAACAATGCGATCAATAATATCCCTGCAAGTGCTGCTGATATGATTCTTTTCTTTTTCATAAGTATCCCCTTTGCCTTTCCTCTTAATTATATTCATTTTAACACAGAATACTGTCTCCCATCCCGGAAGAAAATCTTAATTTTCTTCCAATTCTTCTTATTTTCTAATCAAATATGACCCAATATAGCAAAAGTCTTTTCCGGGTCATACGTTTTTAAACAAACCTCTTGGTATATATGACCTGAAAATGATATTTCAACTATCAGGTCATAAAATGAAAGATGACCGGCTCGCCTATCAGTGTTATAATGAGCGTAAGTGAGAAAAATGCAAATTTATTTACATTTCGCGAACGGCGATATTATGGAGTGGTACAATCACGAAATAATGAACGCAGGCAATGTACACTGCCAATCAATATATAATAATGAACTCTAACAGATATTTACAAAGGAGATTCCCATGGACTTGACCTATGAAACAGACCGGCTGATCCTTAAGGTGCTTAAGGGTGATTCTGCCGAAGCTGTTTTGAACTTTTACCTAGATAATAAGAACTTGTTTGAACGATATGAGCCGGAACGCCCGGACAATTTTTATACAGTGGAGCATCAGAAGGCTGTTCTGATCTGTGAGTATAATCTTACCGTGAAGCTTTCGGCTGTCCGATTCTATGTGTTTCGAAAGGAACAGCCGGATCAGATCATCGGCACGATCTGCTTTCGCAATATTACCAGATCCTTCTATCAGTCGTGTGAGACCGGATACAAATTCGATCTCCGCTATCAGCATCAGGGCTATGCATTCGAGGCTCTCTGTATGGGCATTTCCGTTATGTTTGCAGATCTCGGTCTGCACCGCATCGAAGCAAATGTCATGCCCTGCAACAAGCCTTCCATCCGCCTGTTAGAAGCCCTCGGCTTTGGTCTTGAAGGAACTTCCCGTGATCTTGCCAAAATCCGTGGCAGATGGGAGGATCATCTGCGTTACAGCCTTATTCAAGCATCGTATGACACCAATAGCCAAACACATCCTGCCGGTTCTCCTGACTGATCTCTGCGCTATTTTCCGGCAGGAACTCCGCAAAGCCAAATAAGGCTGCCATCACACGCTCCTGATTCTGAAGCACACCCGGAACGCCAAGGAAAAACTCTTCCCTGCCTTCGGTCACACGCTTTCCAAGCAGCAGATAACGGTAACTGAAAAATCCATGCAGTAAAAAGCTGTTATTGCCAAGATACCAGTAGCTTTTCGGCAGTTCCCGGATGTCTCTTAATTCTATATGGATTCCACAGATCTTTGCATGCTCCGTTTCAAAAATATCAACATCCTCCACACGCTTTTGTAATCGCAAAAAGCTGTCTAATAAGGTTTCCTTTTCTTTTCCCTGCATAAAACGACGCATCGGCATTTCGGTTGCCTTGATCGTGACCGGTGCCTGATCATTCCCAGACAATTCCCTTCCGTTTTCCTGTGACGCTTCTTCCTGTGGTACTTCCTGCTGTAATGCCGCATCCTGTAACTGTCTCGTCTGCCGCTGCATATTTTGCTGCACTGTGTTCTGTGACTGTGTATTCGACTGTGGCATGCTTTGCTGTGCAGCATTCTGCGACTGTATATTCTGTTGAGACGCACTGTGTTGCGCTGCATTCTGTGACTGCATCCTCTGCGCAGAAGTACCCTGTGGCTGCACGATCTGCGGCTGCCAGATTGCGATCTCCCTCCTTGTGACCGGTGCGTCATCCCACTGGCTTGCGAACATGTAGCGGTCATTGACGAGGATCAGTATTCCCTTCATATCCGATATGTGATAAGGTGAGTGCGCGACTCCAATGCTTTTTATCATCCCCTTATAATCGCCGGCACCATTCCTTAATGTGATCGTTCCGATCTCCACCGCAGTAAGACCTTCCGTTTCTCTTGTAAAAAGATAAACCGGTGATGTCTCTCCGGTAATTCCAGCGTCTTTCATATGTATTTCAATCCGGCACTGCTCACCGCGAATCTCTATTTTGGCAAACCCTGTTCCACGGAGCTTCTGATCCTGCTCGTACAGATACAGATAGGTAACAAATCGTTGTATTCCTGCCATAATTCCTCCACTCATTCCGTTTTTGTTTCATTCTATGTAAAAAGAAAAAATACATGCATAAATCTTTTGATTCTGCACATGTTATATTTGAAAACTCTGTCTTGACTTCTCTGTCATTTCTTTCTATAATTAAATCAGTAACAATTATTATTTATATGGAGTGAAATATGTTAAAATACAGCAGACAGAGAGAATCGATCAAGAACTTCTTAGTCACACGCTATGACCACCCCACGGCAGAGACTGTGTATATGGAAATCCGTAAGGAATTTCCGAACATCAGCTTAGGAACGGTATACCGGAATCTTTCCCTTTTATCGGAGATCGGTGAGATCCAGAAGATTTCCAGTGAGAACGGTCCAGACCGCTTTGACGGCAATCCTGCCCCGCATTATCACTTTTTCTGTACCGAATGCGACAGTGTTCTTGATCTGGAAATGGAAAATATCGACCACATCAATACGATCGCAGCCGCTTCCTTTGACGGAACGATTGCCGGTCATATTACACACTTTTACGGACTATGTCCGGAATGCAAAAAGATACATGAAACAGAAGCATCATGAAAAACTTATTGAGAAAATATCTTGACAAGAAGCAACTTCTGTGTTAAATTGATTTCAGTAACAATTACTATTATTAAATTAAAATAAAACAAATAAGAGAAAGGAACAAACGACTATGAAAAAATTTGTATGTACTGTATGTGGCTATATTCATGAGGGAGATGCAGCACCGGAGTTCTGCCCAATCTGTAAGGCACCGGCTGAGAAGTTCAAAGAACAGACAGGAGAGATGACATGGGCTGCAGAGCATGTAGTTGGTGTTGCTAAGGGAGCTTCTGAAGATATTATGGCAGACTTAAGAGCAAACTTCGAGGGAGAATGTTCTGAGGTTGGTATGTATCTTGCAATGGCAAGAGTTGCTCACAGAGAAGGCTATCCGGAAGTAGGTCTTTACTATGAGAAGGCTGCTTACGAAGAGGCTGAGCATGCTGCGAAGTTTGCTGAATTACTTGGTGAAGTTGTAACCGACAGCACAAAGAAGAACTTAGAATTACGTGTTGCTGCTGAAAACGGTGCTACTGCCGGTAAGATGGATCTTGCTAAGAGAGCAAAGGCTGCTAACCTTGATGCAATCCATGACACTGTGCATGAGATGGCTCGTGACGAGGCTAGACACGGCAAAGCATTCGCCGGATTATTAAAGAGATACTTCGCTTAATCTTTAAACCGCATAGAACAAGCATTTCTGAGGATAGATGGTTGTTGGACTGTCTATCCTCTTTATGTGTTTTATGATGAAAAAACGGACAGGAAGGGATTTCATTCCCACTCCTGTCCACTTTTTTATCAAAATATCTTATTTGAAGATAATCATGCAGTCTTCACTCATCTCATGTCCGGTTTCACTGGTATCGGTTGTCCAGAGAGCTGCCTTGGAATCCTTCTTGGTAACCTTGAACTTGCTAGGATCGGACATACCGCCAATGCACTGGATCAGCTTGTTGGATTTTGTCACATAATCTCCATGTGGCATTAACCA
>CACZPJ010000009.1 GCA_902782995.1 uncultured Lachnospiraceae bacterium
ATTCGGATAGTTATCATTAAATCCGTAGTACTGGTCTAACATTTTCTGAAGCTGTCCCTTATCCGGTCCGATTCCCTCTATCGTCCGCTTTGCAATCTGGAAAGCAGATAAATTCTCATCCAGCCATGCTTCTATCTCATTTGACTGGTTCTCAATCGATGATGTCAATAAGTCCTTCGCATACTCCGTGATCGTCTGCTTCGAAACATAATAAGATACCCCCATCAATACCAAGCCAATTACAATGACTACCGGAAGTATCGTACCCAGAAGTTTCGCCTTAATAGAAATCCCTTTCTTTTGTGCTTTTTGTTTCATTCTTCTTCCTTTCTCCCGAATTTATACATGATATATGATCTATATTATAAACTCCCTATACACATTTCACAAGTGTCTGAAGTTTAACTTCGGTGAAAATTTGTCACATTGACGGAAATCGTACATATTTTTCCACTTCACTTGTATCCAATGTCAAAAAAGATGGTATAATGAATTCTAACGAAGTCTTATATGCAAGAAATATGCACAAAACAGAAGATATAACAACTGACGAGGACTGCCTATGGAGACAAAGAGATATACAATTGCTATTATGCTTGGGGACACGCAATCGGATTATTCAGAAGATCTCTTACGTGGCTTCTTTACCTGCGCCAGAGAAGAAGATGTAAACATTCTTTTTCTGATGGGTCCGCAGACCCCGCAGTACTGTAAGGATATTTTATCGTGCAGTATTGATGGGGACTATAATTACCAATTCGACACGATCTATAATTATGTTCACTTTGTGCAGCCGGATGCACTGATCATTACCTATGGTTCACTTTCAATCTTTAATAACCACGCTACCGATAAGGGACATTTTCTGGAGCATTTTAAAAATATTCCTTACCTTCTGCTTGAGGATATGCCGGAGGGAAACATCGATGCGCCTTACCTGATGGCGGACAATTATAACGGAATGCGTACCTGCATCCAGCATCTCGTATGTGACCACGGCTATCGCAGGATTGCTTTTCTGAGTGGTCCAAAGACAAACAACGATGCCAATGAACGGCTTAGTGCATACCGTGATGTGTTAGAGGAAAACGGCATCGAAGTAACGGAATCGATGATTGCCTACGGCAACTATACGGAACAGGTGGATGAACAGGTAGAGATGCTGTTAGACCAGAATCCGGATCTTCAGGCGATCGCATGTGCAAATGACAATATGGCAAAGTCCTGCTACCGGGTCTGTGCCGCACGTAACCTTTTCATCGGCACGGATATTGCCGTTACCGGATTCGATGATGTCAATCTCGCCCGTACTATGGAGCCGTCTCTTACGAGTGTATCGCATAGCAGCTTTTTATTCAGTTATACCGCATTAAAAAATGCCATTCTCTTATGTGAAGGAAAAACACCTGCATCCCAGCGTATGCCTGCGATGCTGCACAAGCGTGCCTCCTGTGGCTGCCCATCGATCACGGCAACCTCCTATGTCCATCTTGAGCCGGAGGAAATCGAATTGTACATCCTAAAGACACTCGGTCCGATCAGTACAGACCTGCTTTCCGGCATTCCCTATCAGAAGGACCGGAATTTCTATGCTTCCCTGATGCTGGACTACTTCCATTACATTTATGTCATGGTATTTAAAAAGAATGGTGCAGGCTTCCGCATGGACTATCTGTTGGCAATTCTGCGCAAGTTTGCGGACTACCGGCATATTTCATGCCAGCTTTTACTGATGCATTTCTGCAATCTGTTAAATGTCCTGAGCGCAAATGCAGCTTCGGATAAGGAACGCAAGCTGCTTGCAAACATTGTTGCTACCACCCAGCAGTATGTACATACACTTGATATTACCGCCTTAGAAAAGAAGATCATGAACTCCAACCGGCAGGCATGGTTCGTTCCTTCTTTTACCAGAGATCTGGTCAACCAGAGCAGCGACTCTTCCCTGATCTATCACGAGATCATGCAGCGGTTAAAGATGATGAACGTCAAAAGCACCTACTGTTTCCTCTTTGATGAGCCGGTGCTGCATGAGAATAACCGGCCGCTGAAATTTACCGATCAGATCCGTTTAGCCGCATATTACAATGAATTGGAAATGGTCTACTATGAGCCTGAGGACCGCCCTGCCTTTTGTTCCACACACGGCTTTTCCACGCTGAATGATACGCTGCATGCACGCTGTCTGACCTCTTACCTTCTCTTTTCCGGGGCAAAGCAGTATGGTCTTCTGCTGTGCGAGGTAGAACAGGCGGATATTTCCTTCATGCAGATATGCAGCTTACAGATCGGTTCTCTGTTACGCTTTATCGAGGTAAATGCACTAGAGCGTGAATCACAGCAGGAACTGCAAAGCTCCTTAAAGGTCATTCAGGAACAGAACCATATCTTAAGCTTTATCTCGGAATATGATGAACTTACCAGTCTGTTAAACCGCCGTGGCTTTATGGAGCGTGCGATCCAGCTCCTAGAACAGCACACCGGGCAGAAAGCCCATCTGATCTTCGGTGATCTCGATCACTTAAAAGAGGTCAATGACTGCTTCGGCCATGCTGCCGGAGACTTTGCAATCACACATGCCGCCAGATTCTTACAGGACTGTCTGCCGGAAGATGCGATCATTGCAAGAATCGGAGACGATGAGTTTGTCGCTCTCACGCAATCGGATCACACCGATTTTTCTACCGAAGTACAGAACCGTTTAAAGGAAATCTGCAAGGCATTTAACGATAACAGCGAAAAACCGTTCTATGTGGAACTGTCAATCGGCATCTATGAATTCTACTGCGATGCAGATTTTGACATTAATGAGATCATCCAGAAATCAGACGCTCTTTTATATGAAGCAAAGGCAGGCCGCAGGAAGAGTATTAAAAAGCAGCCGTAACATAAAAGGATGGCAGAGATGAGAACTTCTCATCTCTGCCATCCTTTTATGCTTATCCGATATGTATTACTCGTTCAGTAACATCTGTACACAGCCATACATTCCTGCATCATTTCCAAGGGATGCAAGTGCAAACTCTGCATTTCTGCATGCATGGAAGGTGCGCTCGGTATAATTCTTCTTAATCGCATCAATTAAGATCGATCCTGCCCTGGAAACACCGCCGCCGATAACAAATACCTGTGGATTTACCACACAGGCAATATTTGCAAGTGCTGTTCCAAGCATCTTACCAAGTTCCTCTACCAGATCCGATGCGACTGCATCGCCTGCCTTTGCTGCATCGAAAATATCCTTCGCTGTCAGCTCTGCAAATGTACGGAGCGATGTCTCACGTGTATCCTCAGCTAATAGCTTCTTCGCCATACGGACAATTCCGGTCGCAGATGCATACTGCTCTAAGCAGCCTTTCTTCCCACATCCACAGACATCCGTCTCATCTTCTTTCATCATAATATGGCCGATCTCACCACCGGCACCGTTTGCGCCTGCAATGATCTTACCGCCAACGATAATACCGCCACCGACACCGGTTCCAAGTGTTACCATGACAACATCGGTATAACCCTTGCCGCCACCCTGCCACATCTCACCTAATGCAGCAACGTTTGCATCATTTCCGGCCTTCACCTTTAAGCCGGACTTCTCCGCTAAGGTATGCTCGACATTGAATTCACCCCAGCCAAGGTTCACACAACGTAATACCATTCCGTCCTTGGTAACCGGCCCCGGTACACCAACACCGATGCCCTGTACGTCATCCTTGCTGATGCCTTCCTTCTCCAGCTTCTCGTTCACGGCAGCCGTTACATCATCTAAAATAGAAGATCCCTGATTCTCTGTATTCGTCTTAATCTCCCACTTGTCCAACATTGTTCCATTTGTTTCAAAAAATCCGATCTTACAGGTC
>CACZPJ010000010.1 GCA_902782995.1 uncultured Lachnospiraceae bacterium
CCAATGCTGTCAGGAAAACAAATGTGACTGGGGTTAAGAAAAATTTCTTAAAATTAACTCTTGACAAAAGTCACTTCATAACAGAAATGAGGATATCCATGAAAAAAATCGTTATGACAGGCGGCGGAACGGCCGGCCACGTTACTCCAAATATTGCACTGCTTCCGGGACTGCGCGAAGCCGGTTATGAAATATCTTATATCGGTTCTTATACCGGTATGGAAAAGCAGTTGATCGAAGATCAGGGCGTTACCTATTACGGAATTGCATCCGGTAAATTAAGACGTTATCTTGATCTGAAGAATCTGACCGATCCTGCAAGAGTCGTAAAGGGATTTTTCCAGGCGAAAAAGCTTTTAAAGAAAATACGCCCAAATGTCGTATTCTCAAAGGGTGGATTTGTATCCGTCCCGGTTGTACTCGCTGCCAAGTCCCTTCATATTCCGGCGATTATACATGAATCGGATATTACACCGGGACTTGCCAATAAGATTGCAATTCCGGCTGCATACCGTGTCTGCTGTAACTTCCCGGAGACATTGAAATATCTTCCGGAGGGCAAAGCGATCTTAACCGGATCACCGATCCGTAAGGAACTCTTAACCGGTAATAAACAGGATGCCTTTTCACTTTGTAGCTTCCATTCAGATAAACCGGTGATTCTGATCATCGGCGGAAGCAGCGGAGCAAAAGTCATCAACGAAAATATCCGTGCTATTTTACCGGAACTTTTAAAAAGCTATCAGGTCATCCATCTCTGTGGCAAAGGACTGTTAGATGAATCCTTAAAGGACTTAGAAGGTTATGCCCAGTTTGAATATGCCAACAAGGAACTGCGTGATCTGTTCGCAGCAGCAGATCTTGTGATCTCCCGTGCCGGAGCAAACTCCATCTGCGAGCTGCTTGCACTGCACAAGCCTAACATCCTGATCCCGCTGTCTGCGGCAGCCAGCCGTGGCGATCAGATCCTAAATGCACGCTCCTTCGAGAAACAGGGCTTCTCCTATGTGATCGAAGAAGAGCAGATGAATGCCGAGACCTTAAATACAGCGATTGCGCATGTTATGAACAATCGTGATACTTATATCGATGCCATGAAAAAGAGTACCCAGTTAGATTCCATCGATACGGTATTAGGTCTGATTGATTCTGCAACAAAGCTCAAAAAGAAAAAAAAATAGAGTGTGCGTTTGCCGCACACTCTCGCGCCCGAGCGGATGCATCGCATAATCTTCCACTCCGCGAGGTGCGCATCTTAGCACGTAGTGCTTTTACTGTATAGGAATTCCAACGGAATTTCCTATAATGTTCCATCAACCTTTAAGGAATCACGGATTGCCGCGATCTCTTCCGGTGTAAACTCCTCATGTGCCCATGTCAGGATATCCGCATTCTTTCCATCCTTATAACGTGGGATCAGATGCATGTGGAAATGGAATACCGTCTGTCCTGCTACCTCTCCATTGTTCTGTAAGATATTAAATCCATCACAGTGAAGCACTTCTGTCATATGGGAAGCCAGCTTCTTTGCAAGCTTAAATGCCTTTCCCGCAACTTCTTCATCAATTTCATAGATATTTGCATAATGCTGCTTTGGCAGGATCAGCGCATGTCCCTTCGATGCCGGACTTGCATCTAAAATTACGCGAAACAGATCATCCTCATAGATCGTATTCGACGGAATCTCTCCTGCTATAATCTTACAAAAGATACAATTTTTCTCCATCATTCTTCTTTTCCTCTCTTTCCATTGTCGATTTTTGTTGTATGAATCTATTTGATTTTGAAAAATAAACATGCTAAACTTCTATATGTTGTTATTAGATTTAATTTTTCCATATATATAGTACCGGGGGGATATTTATGCTGACCAAGGATGACTACGCAAAAGCATTCCACGAAATCAAAAACTCTATCACAATCATCAGAAGCTCTTTACAGCTTTTAGAAAAGCAGCATCCGGAGATTGCGGAGTTTGAATACTGGCAGGATTCCCAGGAATCCCTTGGTTACCTCAGTAAAATGGTATTAGAGCTCTCACAGGCAAGACTGGCATCAGACTTCACGATGAAGCCGGTGGATCTCAACTCCCTGTTAGATCGTGTCCTTTTCTCCATACGTGGTGTATGTGCTAACAAGGACTTTCACTGTGAACGTCAGATCGATCCTGCCCTTCCTGCTATCTTAGCAGATTCTTTCCGCCTGACCCAGGCGATCATCAATCTTATGAAAAACTCTTACGAAGCCATGAACGAGGGCGGTAACATTATCTTAAAAGCCTATCCCATTGATCAGTTCGTACGCATTGAAATCATTGATTTCGGAGGCGGCATACAACTGGAATATCAACAGAAGCTTTTCACCCCATTTTGTACATCCAAGCAAAATGGTACGGGTCTTGGGCTTTCCATTACCAAACAGATCGTAGAAAGCCACAACGGAACACTCGAATACGAATCCCGTATCGGTGATGGCTGTACCTTTACCATCCAGCTCCCAGTGTTAGAATCTTCTATTCAAAAATAAATATCTGGTCTAACATCCGTAATGTCTTAAAGTTTCCCTTTGCTGTCATCTCACCTGTCATAAATGCACGCTGGAAGGTCATTCTTCCCGCAATAATATTATCAAAAACAGCCGGTGTCAGACGTGCATACACATCAATATGATCTACACTTCCATAGTGACAGTTCAGTTCTTCTTCACTCACCTCAATGACAAGCGGCTTCTTTTTCCCTTCGACATCGAACTGATAACTCGCCTTGAAATCCTTCTGTGGGACAAAGTGTGATTCGAGATCTACAATATACTCTGTACTCTGATCCGTCTCCTGTTCACTTAACATTCCCTTGAACATGCTTGCTAATTCTTCAATATCTTCCTTCTGCTGCTTTACATAAGTGTCATCGGCAACATACTTCGATAACTGCTCACTTTCCTGCGGTGTCAGCTCTAACTGCTGTGTACGAAGCACACTCTGTGTCACGGCCTGATTACTGGTCGGAAGACTCTTCTGCTTCTGTGAGATCGTCCGGTACAGATTCTCAGCCTTTTTCTCAATAATTGCCGAATAATCGTGATTCATCTCGAAGCTTACCAGATCGTCCACATAACCACATAAGCCACTGCATGGCAGACCGCCAAGAATCTCCCACGCATTCGCCAGTGTCAGCTCGCCCTCCCGCTCTCCGTAGGTCGTAGACATGACAATCGGCTGCATATATGTCGTCTTGATCTTCTCCTTGTCGCCATACAGCCAGCAGGCATCTAAAAACTGCTGCATATATCCACCGATTCCAAGCCACTCCACTGTCGTCGCAAGAATAATACCATCTGCCTCCTTAAAAGTCTGTGGCAATGTGGAAATGCTATTCTTATGCTCATAGATATTATAACGCTCTACGGTCACACGCAGTTCCCGCAGAACATCCTCCATCTTATTGACAACATAAAGTGTCGGATCATCTAACAGTCCTCTTCCACCATAATATACATTTACCTTCAACTTTACGCCTCCGTCTCTCTCATTCTATCTAAAAGTATAGCTTATCCGATACGTTTTTTCAACGTATTGATGAGAATTACGCATCTCTCCTGCTTCTATATGGAAAGAGAACCGCTGTCAGTACAAAGCCGCAAATCAGTCCACCGACGTGACACCAGTTGTCCACTCCTGTTGACGTGAATCCGTAATACAGCGATAATGCGATCATAAGAATCAGTCCGCGTGTCGTCAGATTTTCGAACCTGCCCCGGTTAATGATTGCAACACAAAGCAGTCCTCCGATTACGCCAAAGATCGCACCGCTTGCTCCGGCAGATACTGCCACATCGTTCGTCTGCTGCATGACAAACAGCGATACCAGATTCCCACCAAGTCCTGCAAGCAGATAGATCAAAAGATACCACAGTCTTCCCACTGCTTCCTCTAAGTACCTTCCTGCAAAAAAGAGCATTACCATATTATTCATCAGATGTACGATACCAAAATGCAGAAACATCGACGTAAACATCCGGTACCATTCACCATCTTCTAATACAAAGGAAGGGTACATTGCACCATGCTCCGCCATAAATGACGCATCCTCGGTATCACCCGACAGCGAAAGAATAAAAAACACAAGTACATTTACCGCTACCAGAAGGATACTTATAACCGGAAGCCTTTCAGCTACCGGACGGTTCATTGCTGTCTTAGCTTCTTCCTGTTCCGAAATGGTAAGCAGCTTGTCTTTTAATCCATAAAAATCTCCCGGCTGGTTCTCATAGATCATCAGCCGGTGCTCTGTAGTATCAAAAAGCCAGATACCCGAATGCTCCATACAGCATGTCCGGTACTGCTCTGTATCTCCTGTTACAATCAGTGTCAGAATCTCTGCCGTATGGATCTCTCCTCCCGGATACCCTTCCAGTTTACCCTGTGGGTACAAAAATAATTCCCTCAGCCGTACGATCATGGTCTCAAGCTGTTCCCCACTAAGTAAAAAGCCTTCATGTCCATGGATACCGAGCACTACCTGTGCCACGCCATTCTGATACTTGTAATAAACGCCTGCTTCTTCCGGTTCGACCTTAAGAAAGGTATATCCATCCCGTGTCAGACAATCATCGATTTCATGTATCAAATCTCTTCCCTCGACTTCTCTTTCATTCTCTTTGATTTGTCTTTCACGATAACACCCCTATTTTGCAATGTCAACGGATTGGATTTCTTTTTCATAAAAAATATACTTCTCTCCTGCAAAGGCGATTTCCATTCCCGGAGACAGTAATACCTTCTCCTGATAATTCAACAATACTCCATTAACGCGTGTTCCGTTTTTCGAATTCAGATCCTCGATATAATACCCGTCTGCTTCCTGTGTGATCCGTGCATGCAGACGGCTGATACCATCACGTGCAATGCAGCCGTCTACCCCCTCCTTACAACCGATCAGATATGGGAATTTATCAACAGACAGATCCCGTCCCTGCCCCATTCCCTGATAGACGAAAAGCAGTCCGTTCCTTTTTGCTGACACCATATCCCCTAAAAATACCGTCTGCTCCCGTTCCGGCTCTGCCTCCGGTTCAAATACAATCTGCAGCTTTTCCTGTTCTCTTTTTATCCTCTTGTCTTTTCTATCCTGATATTGTTTCCAAAACCTGCCAAAATGCAGCCTTACCGGCTGTACCCAGTGTGCGATATATAAATTATGTGTCTTTTCTGCCTGCATCGTTTCTAACTTCCTGTCTGCATGCGCTTTTTTCGCATCCGATATAGGCGGATCCATCTGCAGTTCCGATTCTGCCGTCACACTTTCACTTTTCGGCTCCATTTCTTTTTTCTTACCGTTTTCCCGCACCTCTTCCTGCTTTGACCGCTCTACCAATTCCTGCACTTCTTCTAAGCTGTATTCCTCTGCCAGTGTGATCTGATAGATCCGGTAAATAAGCTCTGTAGCCCGATCCCTGCCATGCTCCATATGCTTCATAAAATATTCGATCAGATCCCGGAAGCTCTGATGCAAAGGCAATTCCTGCTCCGGGAAAAAACAAAATCCAATCTCCTGTGCGGCAGGATTCACGTAGATATGGGATGCATCCAATGACAGACGGTTTTCGTCTAACAGATATTTTTCACACTCACACGTAACCTGATAAATCGCATGAAACAGATGATAAAACAACTCCAGTTTTGCCTGTCTTGTCTTCAGGTATGTCTCAAAAGACTGCAATCCCGTAATATCATACCAGAACTGCACCCTGCCATCTGCAACCAGAATCTCATAGGGAAGAAGTCCCGGGATCCGGTTCTTTGCACACATCCGGTACTGATAGCCCACCGGGGCTGTATCCATGGTTACGATCATAGAACTTTTTCGCAAATCTCTCTCATATGTTATCTGCATGTGATCTCCTCCACAATTTCTTTTCCAAACAACAGCATGCGTACCACCTCTAACGGATCATCCGGTTTCATCTGCTCACACAGGGATACCGTATCCTGTGCTGCCTGATAATTTTCTACAGCCAGTTCCACCACATGAACCAGAAAAATCAGGATGACCGGAAGGATAATTGCTGCCTCGATCGTATAGCTGCCCTTCCAGGCATATTCGTCCTTTCTCTGTAATCTTCGTGCGTGTAAACTTCGTATCTGTGCGCTTTGTGTCTTCTTCATTCTGTCTGCCTCCTTTTGGGGATGCCATTTCTTTCATTTTCCTCTATGCGATTAGAAAGTATCCTGCTGTCTGTGCTTTCAAAAGATTTCTCCTGCTTACCCTTGAAATAGCAGCATTTCCAGATATGCCAGAAACAGAAATGGTACAAATGCGATCTCATCGTCTCTTTTTCTCTTCCGTATGACAAGAAGAAACAGCGACCAGATCCCGCAAAAGAGCAGACCATGAAAAAACAGACGGATATTTTCCGTAAACCCAAGATAAATCCCACTGACTATGAGTATCATGCCATCTCCCACTCCGATTCTCCCACCGGTGATCCGGCTGATACAAAGCAGTATGCATCCGATCGCAATTCCGGCTAACATATTAAAGATCGTAATATCCATGTAACAGAGATGGAGCACCAGACCGGCAATGGCAAATGCAAGCACCGGATATACCAGCACACGTTTTCTCCTGTAGTCCTCCCATGCACAGATCCCAAGCATTCCAAGCAATGTATATGACTGAATCATTTTATTCTTCTCCCTTTCCGCACTTTTTACAGCATCTCCGATCGGAAGCATCCGCCCGCCTGATCCGGTATATGGTCCGTTTCAGCCCACTGCATTCCAGATCCCCATGATAGACATTCCCATAATCGGTAATATAGACGACGGTCTGCTGCATGTTCCCACACCGGCTGCACGCACTGTATTTTCCTCCGCTTTTATTGCGTCTTGCGGCAATCTCTGTCAGCGATACACTCTGGATACTCAGATCGAGATAAGGACATTCACAACTTTCATGGTAGACCTTCCCGGTCGGGGTAATATAGACCCAGTCCCCGGTATCCGTCACATCCCGTTTTCCTGTCCACTTCCGCAGACAGACCGTCTGCTGCATGGGCAGTCCGTAAGTCCCAAAGATTGCAACCGGAAGCTTAATCTGATATGACGCCTTTAAGTGTACATCCTCTCCGCTTAAGTCCGAACCAAGCAGACTGACCCCCGTTTTCCCGCCGAGTATCTTATCTGCCCGCATGCCCTGTTTATCCATCTGTGTCCTTAAGAATACCTCTGCGGCTGAAAATTCCACCACCGTCTGAAGTGCGCCCGTTTTTTTGTCATCTTCTGTTTCCAGACATGCATACTGTGCCAGATGACCGGCTGTAGCATGTAATGCCAGTTCCATCTGTAACTGGATCTGCTGCACATGAAACAGGAAAATAAACAAAACCAGTGCACAGATAAAAACCGGCAGTGTCAGTGCTGTTTCTACCGTAAGCGAACCGGAGCAAGAGGTGCATAAGGGTGTCCCTTTCCACAAAAAAGCTATTTTTACCGAAGATCTGCTACGCAAATGCCCGAAATGTGTGAGAGAGTTTTTTTTCATTCTTTTGTTCCAAAGAGACACCCTGATACACCCCTTTCTTCCGGTTCTATTTCTTTGTAATTCTTCGTATTTCTTTTGTATTTTCCCACTTTTCCTGCGTTACTTCTTCCCATCTTATGATGCTGTCATTCATAGCCTTCTGAAAAATAAGATACCGATGCCTGCTCACTCCACTGATAAGTCGATACCTTCAGATTCCCTACGGTTACAAAGGATAAAAACATCGGCTCTGCCTGAAACTGATAGGCAGCCGACAGACCGGTCAGCATATGATCCATACAAAGCTGCTTCTCCTCGGTATACTGCCGGAGATTCTGCTCGATCAGATCCATAGCCCGCATACACTGTTTGTTCCGGCTGCCCAGATAAAGCAGAACCCTCAGATAATCCTCATAGGAAAGTCCACGTGCGTCCTCCCTTGCTTCCTCAAACTTCTGGTCTGCTACTAAGCCTTTTACATCCATGGACCAGTCTTTGGCTGTTTTGATAAGTGGTATCCGCTTTCCTGCAAAAATTGTCCTTACATCCGAGACACTTTCCGCAAATGCCCATGCCGCAAGAATCCCCTCCTGCAATGCCTTTATCAGCAACGGATTGGCTGATACCCCTGCAATCAGCGTTGCAAGTGTGAATGCCTCTGACTTTTTGGCGGTATCGGTCTGCAGATAGACGAAGTTTGCTGCCTCCCGGATCGCAAGCAGCTTCGTTGCGATCCCGGACAGATTCTCCTTATCCGTTGCCTTTCCTTCGATCAGATACTCCAGCTCATACCGCAGACATACCTCTTCCTTTGCATTGGCATAACTGCTGAAATACTTCATCAGATATTCCTGAAACAGGATACGTCCATACCAGTCATCCTTTTTCTGTATGCTCTGTGTTCCCTGATTCCTATTTCGTTTACTAAGCGTTCCTGACAGATCTAACTTGGCATCCGACATTGCAGACGTATCTGCTTCGATCAGTTTTAAGATCCCGGTATTTTTCCAGTCCTTAACATAAGTGATCGGATTCTCCGCTTCCTTCTGCTTTCCGGTATCCCCCACGGTATCTGCATCTTTTGTGGCTTTCTTCGGATCTTCCATACCCCCTGCATGCTCTGCCTTTTGATCCCGATCCCCGGATGCTTCTTCTAACCTTGTCATGGCGTCATCCCGCTTCGTATCAAGATCTCCTGCCTGATCCTTTGCATCAGAAGCATCCTTTATCTTCTGATAGATACTGTCTGCCGCTTCCCTCGTCAGATTATGCTTCATATAATCTGTGACAAGCTGGTAAAAGACTTCGCCCTGCTGATCGCTCACAAGCTGATACCCGGTGATCTCACCGGATGTCAGCTTTGTCGGAAACATATCGTAGATCCGTTTTGAAAGCATTGCCTCTTCCGTAAGATTTTCCTCCATACGTGCCTTCGCACTCTGCGTAAGGGAAGTAAGCGAAAACTGTCCCTTTCCATCACCTCCGTCTAGCAAAAACAGATGATAACGTTCCATAAGCGGCACATTATATTCTGCAAGAAGGCTTTCGGTCACGCTTTTACTGTCTAAGGCCGCCATAGCCTGCTGTCCGGTAATATGTACACCTTCTAACATTGTAAAGATCAATGCTGCCACTAAAAGCAGGGTCAGTGCAAAAAATATCGTACTGCTTCCCTTTTCTTCCTCTCTTACTTTACCTTTTTGACCTTGGTTGTGATCGTTGTAAAAATATCGTTTACGATCTTCTTGATCTTGGTCTGAAAGATAATCACAAGACCAATGATCACTACGATCACCAGAACAACCTCTACAACACCTGCGCCATCCTCTTCCTGAAAAAAACGTTTTAATTCTCCCATAGAATCCCTCTTTTCTGCACACGCCTGTGAACACTCTGCATCCGGTGTGCCACGACGCAGAGCCGTGTTTTCCTTGTATTAACTGATCTGCATATTCAAAAGTGCCGGGATCATCAGGATTGCAAAGACGATTCCAAGCATCAGCATCATCGGGAGCATCAGCTTTGTTCCTGCTTCCTCGCCTAATCTCCTTGCCTGATTCTTACGATCCTCAAATGCGCGGTCTGCTTCTGCCTCCATTGCCATACGCAGTCCGCTGTTTCCTTTTTGCAGATTCTGAATAAGCAACATGGCAAATCTCCGGTATATTGCCATGCCACTGCGTTCTCCGAACTGCTCATATGCCCGGAGTTCCCCCTCCCCATCCTCCATCTGCCGCAAAGTGATCTGCATCTGCTCCTGCAATTCCACAGGCATTCTTTCTGCCAGCTTTGCCCACGCCTGTCTGACGGACATTCCCGCACCAAGAAGCAGCGACATCTTTGCTACCATCTGTGGATAGGCGTCTGCCATCCGCTTTCTCCACTGTACCTTCTTCTTCCGCTCCGTTTCCTGCTCTGAGAAAACGACTAAGATCCCGGCTGCTGCCCCAAGCATGAGAATCATACCGGCAGTATGCTGCTTTTTCTCTGTCCACGCTAAGGCATGTCCTGCAATCTCCGTTGGCAGATACAGTTGATCTCCTCCTTCACACTCCTGTTGCTCAAGCCAGTGATCCAGCCGCTGCATCAGCGTGTCTATATCATCGACGCTGGCAGGGTAAACCATGACCGGGAACGTATAGATACATTCCCAGCTTCCATGCGAGAGATCCGCCTGCACCTGTACAAGCGTACCCTCTTCTGATACATATTCCTCCCGGATCGTTCCATCCTGCTCAATGACCTGGGAATCTCCAAACTCCCAACTGACATCGATACTGCCATCTGCCAAAGTATCCACCGGATTGACATTCTTGCTCACATGGGATGCCGTCTCTCCCTCCGCGAAAAATACCTGTGCGATTTCTTCCTTTGCCTGCTCATAAGCCTGCCCCTCTTCTTCCTTTGTAAAGTCACGCTCCCCTACCGTGACGGTATACGGGACACTCTGTTCCATATCCGGCACTTCTAGCTGAAGCTGTACTTCCTTTTCACCCCCGCCCGGTTCTTCGCGTGTGATCCGATGATCCTTCTGCAATACCTGTTCCTGTCCATCCGTAACATAGGTCAGGATCATAAGACCGCATGTGATGATTGCGGTATAAAGCAGATTTTTCTTTGTTCTTCCACTCATATGCAGCCTCCTATACTTCAATATCTACGATCTTTGCAGAGATCATAACCGCTATCACGTAGCAGATCAGGCATACACTCATCATAAGAATCCCCGGCAGATTCCCATATAGCGTGGATAGAAACTCCGGTGAAAAGATCTGGATATAGATCAGAATGAAAAAAGGAACCAGATTCATAATCTTCTGCTCTAACTTTTTTTCTGCCAGCACGGTTTCGATCTCCTGTAAGATCTCATTCTTATCACTGATCCGTTTCCCGGTATTTGTGATGATCTTCACGAAATCTCCACCGCTTCTCTTGGCAAAGGAAAAAATCTGGCAGAAATCCCGGACATCTTCTAAGCCGCTGCGCGTGGCAAAATCAAGCAATCCCTGCTCGATCGGCTGTTGCAGACGGATACTGCGGTTTAACCATGCAAGTTCCTTACACATATCTGCTTGTGCGCCATACATCCGAAGCATATCCTTGCCTGCCTCCTCCCATGCATGCTCCATTGAATACCCGGCAGACAACGCACCTGCCACAAAGCGGATACAGTCCTTAAACTGATACATCAACGTACGCTTCCGCTGTTTTATACACTCCTGTTTCTTAAGGTGCAGCCCTGCCGGAAGCACCACTGCCGCAAGTACCATGCCCCAGACGCTCTGATAGAAGACCCATGCAGCCGCTGCCGATAATGCCAGATATTCTGCACTATAGCGCACGATCTCAAGCCATGTATAATGATACCGGTTATAATCTGTCTTTTCTTCTGTCTGCTTCACTCTGTTCCTATCCCTGCCTCTCTGTCACATCCTGCCTTCCGCTCTGCTTTCGCAAACTGCTGCTCCAATCCTGCCGCAAGCAGCTTCCCACGGTGATGCAGTACATTTGTACAATTCCAGTTTCCGATGATCCGCCCCTCTTTTTCCTCCTGTTCGGTAAAACGCCACAGACTGCGAAGCCGGATCTCATTTTCTACGATTCCATCCACTTCCAACACCTCTAACACCTTCCTGGTACAATCTCTGAGTCTTCCCAGATGAATGATCAGGTCGATCCCGGATTCAATCTGCCTGCGGATCGCTTCCGCCGGCAGCTCCATCCCCATTAATACCATTGTTTCTAAGCGTCTGAGCATATCCACACCGCTATTCGCATGTCCGGTGCTAAGGCTTCCATCATGCCCGGTATTCATCGCCTGTAACATATCAAGTGCCTCTGCACCTCTGCATTCACCGACAATGATCCGATCCGGGCGCATGCGCAATGCTGTCCGGATCAGATCCCGGATCTCGATTGCCTTTGCGCCTTCACAGTTCGCATTCCTCGTTTCCATGCGCACCAGATTCGGGATTCCCCGGATCTGAAGCTCTGCGGAATCTTCAATCGTAATCAGGCGTTCCTCTGACGGGATATAACCTGCCAGTGCATTTAAGAAGGTGGTCTTCCCGCTTCCGGTTCCTCCTGAGATAAAGATGTTATAGCCGGAACGCACCAGCAGTCCTAAGTAATCTGCCAGTTCCCCCGTTAATGCTCCAAGTCCGATCAGACGCTGCATGGACAGCGGACTTTTCGGAAACTTGCGGATAGAGATGGTCGATCCTTCGATCGAGATCGGTGCAAGTACGATATTGACACGCGATCCATCCTTTAGTCTGGTATCCACGATCGGAGAGGAATCATTCACCATCCGGTTATTCATACCGACGATCTGCTGGATCGTATCGGCAAGCTTCTCCTTTGAAGAGAACTGCTTGTCCCATTGATACAGCCGTCCCTGCTTCTCATAGAAGATCGAACAACTTCCGTTTACCATGACTTCTGTGATCTCTTCATCATCTAACAGTTCCTGTAAGACATCGAGTTTCCGCATGGAATTAAATACCGCCTGCCTGAGTGTGCTGCGTTCGGACAGGGTCATTGCTTGTCTTCTGCTTTGCCTTTGCACTTCCGCCTCAATCATGCAAAGGATCTCCTCATCCTCTACCTCTCTTGATAAGTCTACCTGTTCAAGCAATTTTTCCCGCAGTCCCCCGATCAGTTCCTGCATACATTCTTTTTCCATCCTCCTGCTCCACCCCTTTTCACTGCCAGCTTACGCTCCTGTGCCATATAGCTGATCCTGAATATAGATTCCAAACTCCGACCACAGAAGCTGCTCTGCCGATATCCCACTTGCACCAGTCAGATGCACGGCAGGGATTTTAAAAAAGTGGAACTTCGATTCATATGCCCCAAGTCCATACAATTCTAAAATATGCAGCAGCTTCTCTTGCATGGCGGACAGAAAGACTTCATTCTGATAAGGACAGTAGATCTTCTGACACCGGCTGATCCATTCGCTGCACCCATCGATCAGAAACGGGATCTCCCATACAACATGCTCCTGATCTGACTGCTCCCCGATCGCATCTAACAGAATGCGGTAATCTTCCCCGGTCAGTTCCAAGAGATTCCCCGGATTGTCTGCCGGAAAAAAGCCGGCTGTGTTTTCTTCCGTCTGTAACGCTGCATGCAAAACCGCACCCGGATTCTTCGCTGTGGCACGTAAGGCTTCTATGACATCCATAATATTCGATTCCCGGCGCATCGCATCGCTATACCCCATCCCATAGCATTCCTGCAGGGTCACGCAGAGCACCTTCTGCTCCTTTGCCAGGATCTTTGCCAGTACGCGTGTAAAAAGCATGGACAGTTCCTGATTCCATGGGGCAAAGACACCGGTAAGCTCCTGCCTGTCCCCGATCCTTATCGTCATATCCTCTGCTTCTTCCCCAAGGATTCCATAGAGCTGTCTTAGGATCATATCTGCCGGCTGAAACTTATCGATCATGGGATATTCCCGGTATCTTTTATCTGCTGCCTCCTCTGTAAGCAGAACAATCCCACTCCCCTCCTGCAGCGTACAGACCTCCCGTAAGAATTCTTCTTCTGCAAAGTCCATGCCAAGTAAAAGCAGATCCACCCTCTTTCCACAGAGATGCTCTTTTACCCCCTCCTTATCCACATACCAGGAAGGGTCGATACACGGTTCATGCTGCATCATATACCCTGCCAGCTTTTTCGCATATTCCGCCTCTTCGGCAATTACAACTGAAATATTTCTCAACGACACACCCCCAGACTGATCAGATAACCGAACCACACGGCTATCGAAAAATGAATAATATTGCCTGTATCTCCCCGGTCTGCCCAATACGGCTCAAACCTACGGCTTATCCACAACTGATACAGATAATGGAAAAAACGCCAGATACGGAAATACAAAGTCTTATCTGCGAACATCTTCAGCAGGGAAAACAGTGCTCCGACCACAAAAGACGCTGCGATACAATAGACCAGTTCCTTAAAACTACAAAAACAACCAATAAGAGAAAATAACTTGATATCGCCCGCACCAAGCGCGCGCATTCGAAATAATAGAAATAATAAGATTACCGGAAGAATACTTTGCATAAGAAATGTCAGAATGCCGGCTGCACCTTCCATGCAGATCCGGTAGATCAGACCTGTAAGCAGACCAAAAAGAATCATCCGGTTGTGAATTCTTCCAGTCTTGCAATCACTTCTGACTGCCAGTGTCAGACAGGCAAACAGAAAGACTTTTACGATTGTTCCATGCCATCACCTCTCTTTGAATGTATGGATTATAACCTACTTTTTTCCACTTGTACATGTCGTTTCGCGCAAGTTTTCCACTTTTTATATTTTTTATGCTGTGAATTAATTCCCTATACAGACTGATAAAACAGGATGCCATAGAGAAGTCCATACCCGCCAAACCCAAGAAATCCCATGGTAAGCAGGCTGTATGGATTGATTCCGACCGCAATGCTGCTGCCCTGTGTCTGTAAAAACTGGTTCGTCACATAGATCGCAACCGCTCCGACGACAATGCGTACCGCAAAGTTTAAAAGCAATTCTGCCCTGCGCTTTAAAAGCCCGATCAGCAGTACCAGAATGCAGATTGCAACGATTACACAGATACCGATTTCCTTGTTCATATACGCCCTCATTTCTTCTGCTCACATCATATTATTAAAAATCAGGGTTTTTTATGAATCTTTTTGTATAGATTTCTTTTTTGCGATTATACTTAGTAAAAAGAGGGTTTTTTCCCAGAAGAAGGTAGGGGTGTTTTTGTTTCGATTTATTAAGCATTCAAAAACAGAAGATGAACGCTACACGCGGTTATTAGCCGATATTGCACAAACGAAAAGTGATTTAGACTTCGCATATGCGAATTTTCAGAATGCATGTGAGCCGGATCTGATCGATTCCTATATCTATGAGGTAAATGCAGTCCAACTGCGCTATAAGTTCCTTTTAAACTGCTTAAAACAGTTCGAGGATTCTTATACTAAGAATCCTCTTGAAGTGTCCGGTTCCTGACAGCTCTCTGTCAGATTTCCCTTTCCATATGTAATGCCTGCATAGACCTGCTGGGCATTCTGCATGAGTGGTTCTGAGGTATCCTGCAGGGCGGCCTGTTGAAAGGCTTCCTGCAGATGTCTTAGAACTCTTTTGGTATCATCAATTTCCTTCGTGCGGTTTTTCACGATCGCAAGCATCAGTTCCCGCCGTACAAAGGTATAAAGCGGATATAGCTCTCCTGCTAACGGATAGCGGAAGTCTAACATATCGGATAGTTCCGCGATCACACGATCCGCATGATGCACATTGTCCTTGAAGGCTTCATACTCACCCTTCGCATGGGAATCCTTTGCATCATTCAGATAGGTATCTGCCATATCATATAAGATCACAACAAGACCTCCACGGTTACTCTGCGTGATCCGCCTTGTAAATTCCTGCTTTTTTGCTGCATCCATTGTATTTCACCTGCTTACTGTAAGAGCTGTAATACCTGCTGTGGCATATCGTTTGCCTGTGTCAGTACAGAGATTGCTGCCTGCTGTAATACATTCTGCTGTGTATACTCAGACATTGCCTCTGCCATATCCACATCTTCGATTCTCGAAAGTGCGGATGTTACATTTTCACTCGTCTCATCTAAGGACTCTACCGCATAATCTAAACGGTTCGAATATGCACCGATCGATGCACGGATACCGGAAACGGTTGCTAATGCCTCATCTAAGGTTGAGATCGCACGATCTGCACCATGTACGGTTGTCACATCCATATCATCGATAAACAGTGTCTCTGTATCCACTCTTGCGATTCGCACATCCATGGTCTGGTACTGGTTTGCACCGATCTGTAAGGACATCGCTCCGATGTCTGTCACTTCGAACTTTACAGGGTCTGTATTATCGCTAAAGTCATCATCGATTAAGAAGTTGAACTCAAAGCCATCCTTATCGGAGATCGTTACACGGTTACCGGTAACCTTGGTCGTTGCGGTATCTGCAAAGCCATCGACAAGCTCTACGGCTGCATCCTTTCCCTCGGTTACGATTCCCATCTTATCCTTCGTACTGAATCCTAAGGCATCCGCAAGTGTAAGGCTTGAACAGGAAACATCAAGGTCGGTATCATCTCCGTAGAATGCAGAGGTAAATACTAACTTTCCAGCTTCTACGGTTGCATCCATCTCTCCGATCTCTGCGCCGTTACGGATCTTCTCAAAGACTTCCTCGTAGGTATCTGTTGCCGAAATATCGATCTGGGAACCATTGACCTTCAGGGATCCGGAAACTCCGATCACTGCCGTCATATCATTAAACTTCGCTGCCTCTGCCTCAACCGTACCCTTTGTTGCCGCAGCGGAGACCATTACATCGTAATCACCCGGATTCACATAAACAGAAGTGGAAATACGGCTTACATTCTTCGCATATACACGCTGCTCTAAGGTTCCATCTAACAGTGTCTTCGTATTGAACTCTGTATCTCTGGATACACGGTTGATCTCATCCTTTAAGGATTCGATCTCATGCTGTGCTGCCTTTTTATCTGCCTGTGTGTTGGTACCGGTTGCAGTCTGGACTGCTAACTCACGCATACGCTGAATAATACTGGTGACCTCACTCAATGCTCCGTCTGTGGTCTGTAAAACAGAAGTTCCATCGGATGCATTCCTGGATGCCCGATCTAATCCGTCGATCTGTAAACGCATCTTGTTGGAGATTGCCATTCCGGCTGCATCATCCTTCGCATGATTAATCTTAAGACCGGAGGATAACTTCTCCATCGCGCTTGTCAGATTGTTCTCTGTTCTGTGTAACTGATTATTGGTAATTACCGCAGACATATTATAATTAATCTTCATAAATGAACCTCGTTTCTTCTCATTTGACTATTCTTTATATCGGTCATTCCGTTGTAAAACTTAACTTCTTTCGAAGCCTTTTACAACTGTTAAAAAGGCTTCTGCCATATGATACAGCTCCTTCGTCTGAACCTGTCTGTCCTCTGTGGTCTGCTGTGTGGTATCCTCACTTTTATCATTTCTGCCAAAGCGGTTTAAGTCAAGTTCCTCTGAGGTCAGATAATCAAGCTGCACTGTCGGATGTTCCGTGGTCTGCAATTCCTTCTCTAATTCCGGTGCATGCGCTTCTAACCATTTCCTGCCGGTCTGTGTATCCGATACCACATATCCCCGGATACCGTCTTCCGTGGCACGAAGCTGTGCCGCGATCTTTCCGGTAATATCAGTAGAAAACAGGATATCCACCATTCCCTTTTTCTCTTTTCCACGGACGATCTTTAAGGAAACATTCGTCACCTCATCTCCTACTAAGACCGGGATCGCATAGTTTTCTTCCTTTGCTGCTGCCGTTCCAAGGCTGATCTGTGCATTTAACAGCTTCATCGCCTTAAGGTCTAAGGAACTTACCTGATCAGACTCTATGATCATCGTCTTCATGACATTCTCTGCGGTATCTGCAAGTGCCTTCTGCGCCTCTGCCATATCCTCCGGTGTCTTGACCGCCTCTGCAAAGCGTTGCAGGATCTCTTCCTTTACGGCTGCAAGATCGGTATCACCATCCTCTGTGCTGTCCCCGAAGAACTTCTGATATGCCTTGTTGCGGTTTTCTAATAATTCTTCTGCCGCCATAACATGATATACAGTTGCCGGCATGTCATATGCTTCTAACATCTGGTATGCTTCTTCGGATGCCTTTGCGCATGCATCTAACGCTGCAAGCTGTTCCCTCGCATAAGCAGTATCAGACTCCGTCTCTTCATCTGCGGACTCTAATACCTCTGCAAGCTGCTCCGGTGTCATCTCTTCCCAGTCTCCGTTTGCAAAAAGCTCCTGCATCTTCTGCGGTGTCATCGCATTCAAAATATTATGGATCTGGTTCGCATAATACCCTTTTTCAATCTGTTCTGTGATGGAAAGTGTTTTGCCTGCCTTCGCATCCACACCGCCGAAATTATCATCCACGGTGTATTCTCTGTTGCTGTGCTTACCGGATCTGACCTGTGTCAGAAGATTACGCATGGTCATCTCGCCCTTTTGCTGCATCAGCGAACCAATAGCTGCCCCGTCTGTTTTTTCTACCTGACGGATCAGACGATAAATTCCGATATAGGCACTGCGCTCTTCCTCGCTGATCGCCTGATTCTGCTCTAACTTCCAGAGATATTTTGAAAAACGCTCCTCTTCCTGCGTTCCCTGATCCTCCCTGATCTCGACCGCCTTCTGGTTTAACTCTTCGAGATTCATATCCAATGGGTTAACACCCTCACGGATCATCTCAAGCACAACGGACGGAGACAGATTCTTAAAGGTCTGCTGTACCGTTTCATCCACTGCCTTTACTTCTAAGACAGACTGTTCGGTGATCGCCTGCTCATTGTAAGCTAAAATACGGACTGCACGCTCATTCGCCGAAGTTGCTTCTAAGCCAAGATCCTTTAAGATGTCATCTACGTTTGCAAATGCCTTTTTGATCGAATCACCGAGATCACTGCGTGGCGTTGTCATCATCGTCTCATAGCTTTCTCCTGCCTTCTCAAAGACGTCCTGTAAGGCTCTTCCTTCCGACTCTAACTTCGCAAGCGTTGTCTCATCTGCCTGCCGGATCGTAAGTGCATATGCCGGTTCGGTCTTCAATGCCTCTGTGGTCTGCATTGTATCCCGGAACACAGCAACATTTTCTTCGCTTGCTTCAATCCCTGACTGGGATAAGAGCTTACTGTAATAGCTGTCTTCCTGTTCCTTCAACGCATCGACTAACTCTGCCAATGGCTTTGTATCTATGGAGATTCCCTGCTTTAAAAGGGAATAATTCGCCTGTGCGGTCATCGCAAGACGTGCCTCTTCTAACTGTCTGCGTGCCGTCACCATGCTTAACTGCGTCTGCACATCCGGGGCATTCTTACCGGAAGCTGCTGCTTTCTGACCGCCCTGTGTCACCTCGTGCGCTTTTTCTAAGTTCGCGATCGTAAGCGGAAGATCCTGATCTACAAGATAAGCGAGATCTTCATCCGTTGCCTCTTCTAACACCTTTGCCCCATGCTCTGCCTGTTCGGTCATGGAATAGCCCGGGATCAGCAATGCATCCTGCGGCGTATTGCCTTCTGCCACGGCAGTTGCCACTGCTGTCTCTAACTGTTCCTGTGACGGTGGAAGTGTAAGCCCCTGTAGCTTGGTATAATAAGACAGATTATCTGCGGTAAGCGGGATCTCATTTTCGATCAGCCACTCACTGTCTGCGATCGTCTGGTCATTGACATCAAGTCCTGCCTCTTCGATCACACGCGTGATCTCCGGCATCAGATCCGTATAATCCCCCACTGGCTGATCCGGCTCTGCATAAGAAGCACTTCCGCTGTATTCTGCCTTATAGAGATTCTCAACACTCGGTGTAAGCTCATTATCGAGCATGTACTTGATCGCACCATCGCCTAGGGAGGTCAGTTCATTCGCCATGACTACACTGCCTGTCATTGCCTCGATCTGCTCCTTGGAAAGTCCATCACCGAAGGCACTGATATCTACACCTGCCTTTGCAAGCTCAAGCTTGATCTTATCGGTCTCGGTTACAACCGTCTCGATCTTCGTATCATTTAAGGAAAAACCATCCTCGTTTAACTTATCGTAGTCCTGTGGTGACGTTGTCTGTGATGCAAACAGCATATTGTTTTTCATCTGCTCAGCATCCATCATGCCTGCCTGATTCTCAATATCCTTGATCAGTTCTTCGCCATCCTGCGTAGGACGTTCATAAGTTGCACTGCCATATACACCTGTTTTTTTCTGCTTCAATGACTTATCCACCTGAAAAACAGCGTCACCGGAAGCAGTCCGCTTCTGTTTTTCTACACTGCCCGCAGTCTGATTCTTCGTCTTCGCCCGTTCCTGCAATCTCTGAAGCTCAGTCTGCTCACTGCTCTGCTTTGTCTTATCTATGTACATAAAAATTCCTCCGGGATCTGACATTCTACTTAATATGTCGGATTCCCGGAGGGAAAACTTAAGATTTTTATTCAACTAGTGCACTTTTTACCGCACGCTTCATACGTTCATATTCCTGACTGATATTACTTACGATCGTTGCAACATCTTCGATCGTATAATTCTCATTCCGGATCAGTGTAACAACATCCTGGCAAAGACCATAGAGCTTCTCCATGCCAAGCGTTCCTGTCTCGCCCTTTAAGGCATGCATCGCTTCTAATGCGCCCTGAAAATCGGATACCTTTAGTGCTTCCTTGGCTGTGTGAACCAGCTTGTCATCCATAAACTTATTCAGGTACTTCTCATACAGTGCTTCTTTTCCTGCAAAACAACGGAGTCCGTTGTCATAATTGATCCCTGCACTTATCAGTGCTTCGCGGTCTATTCCCATATTTGTCCTTCTTTCCCCACATGCTGCCTAATACTTGAAAATTGCGACACCAAAAGCCGGCAATGGATATGCAAAGGAGAACGGTCTTCCATCGCATTCGGACTTCACAGCAGTGTAGACCTGCGGACGTTCCTTTCCTTCACCGCCAAAACGGGCTTCATCGCTGTTTAAGATCAGACTGTACTTTTTCTTCTTCGGAACACCCACACGGTAATCCTCACGCTCTACCGGTGTAAAGTTGCAGACAAAGAGCAGATTGTTCTTGCCATCCTTCGACTTACGCACGAAGCTGAAAATACTTCTGTCTGCATCATCTGCGTTGATCCACTCAAAGCCGTCCCAGCTATGATCTAACTCATACATACAACGGTTCTTCCGGTAAATATGTAAAAGCTCCTTCATATAGTCATGCAATTCCCTGTGATATGGCTGGTCTAAGAGGAACCAGTCGATCTCACGTTCCTCGCTCCATTCACGTTCCTGTCCGAAATCCTGTCCCATGAATAACAGCTTCTTGCCCGGATGTCCCATCATAAATGCATAGCCTGCCATCAGATTCTGGAACTTCGCAAATCCTTCTCCCGGCATCTTATTTAACATCGAGCACTTCAGATGTACGACCTCATCATGGGATAATACCAGAATGTAACGCTCGCTGGAGTTATAGCTCATTGCAAATGTCATCTTATGATGATTGTTCTTACGGAAATATGGATCTAACTTCATATAATCGAGGAAGTCGTGCATCCAGCCCATGTTCCACTTATAGCTGAAGTTCAGTCCTCCATCCTGTGCCGCTCCGGTTACCATCGGCCATGCCGTGGATTCTTCCGCGATCATAACCGTTCCATTATTCCGTCCGGTGATCAGGGTATTGATATGACGGAAGAACTCGATCGCTTCAAGATTCTTATTCTCACCGTACTTATTCGCAATCCACTCACCATCATTTTTACCATAATCCAGATACAGCATAGATGCAACGGCATCGACACGGAGTCCGTCGATATGATAATGCTCGATCCATAATAATGCACTGCCGATCAGGAAATTCTTGATCTCAGACTTGCCATAGTTAAAGATCTTCGTACCCCAGTCCGGATGCTCTCCCATACGTGGATCCGGATATTCGTAAAGAGCCTGTCCGTCAAAGTCTGCCAGTCCATGCGCATCCTTCGGGAAGTGTGCCGGTACCCAGTCTAAAATGACACCGATATTATGCTTATGCAGATAATTGATAAAGTAAGCAAAATCCTCCGGGGATCCGTAACGTGAAGTCGGTGCATAATAGCCGGTTACCTGATAACCCCAGGAACCATCATACGGATACTCTAAGATTCCCATCAGCTCTACGTGTGTATAGCCCATCTCTTTTACATACTTCGTCAGTGCCTCTGCCAGCTCTCTGTAGCTGTAAAAGCCTTCGTCCTCTCTGC
>CACZPJ010000011.1 GCA_902782995.1 uncultured Lachnospiraceae bacterium
ATTTTTATATGTATGGGATATTAGCTCAGTTGGTAGAGCACTTGACTTTTAATCAAGTTGTCCGGGGTTCGAATCCCCGATGTCTCATTTGAGATAAGCAAAAGCTTATCTTTTTTATTATCTAAAATCAAATCTGAGCCATGAATCTTGTAGTTGTCTGAAACGCAAAAACCTCATAAACCTTGATTTTATACGGATTGCAGAGGGATGAAGATGAAATTCCGGATGTAGTATCTGTGTGCAGATTTCTATGGATTCTGAATCCGTATTTTTCTTTTGATAATCCCAAAAAGTATAATTGAAATCAACATGTCCCAAAAGTGTCTCACAAAGCGTCCGCATCATATCCCCAAAATATCCATCCCGTTCTAAAGTATTTTAAAATAGATGACGATATAAATATTACATGGATGGCACTGTATTTCAAAGGAATGAAATTGAGATACGGTGTTTTTTATTTGTTTTGTTACCGGAATATTTTAAGGACGTAATATGGTAAGCGTTCGGTTTGTCATGGATTCGGCTTGTCATAGAAGGGAGAAATGAATGGGTGTAGAAGCGGTTCAGTATAAGAGAGGATTTTACAGCAGGACAGAAGCGGTTGGAAAGAGTAATTGGAATGCTGGGGACACCGGATTTCTGGACATGGGATCAGCATCAAGGAAGACGACATCGTCCGATAACGGAAAGACGATAGGACTTACCACGGCCGGAAGTACCGGATATGAAGCCAGATATGCGGATTCCTCGACAGCAGATAATCCGATCGTGAAGGTGGGAGACTACGAGGTAAGTATCAATGATGTAGATCCATCAAACGCCACAGAGCTTGAAATGTTTACATTGCTGTCTTATATGGAGGACACAGGGGCAATTCCAAAGCACGGCATAGCAGCCTTTTCAAAAATGAAAGCATATGCATCACAGGCGGAATATGACGGAGCATGCTCCGGTATTTATGATGAAAAAGCATTTGAAAGTAAGAAGCAGGACTGGCTGGCAATTCTTAGTCAGGCAAAGCAAAGCTATGCAAGTGTACCGGATACGTATGCGCAGTCTTTGGAATGTGCCAAGTTATTAGCATACTTTGCGAAAATGGAATCAGGATCAGATAAACGGGAAAAATTGCATTCGGCAATACAGGACTACGTTGAGACGAATAAGCTTAATGCGCTTGACTTGAAAAAAGATAAGGATTGGCGTGAGATGTCAGATGATGAGTGGGACAAAATGCTCGAGAACCTTGATGAATACTTAGATGCTTATAAGGAACAGTTAAAGCAGATGAAGGAAAAGCAGGACGAGGCTGCCGAGAAAGCGGCAAGTGAAGCAGATCCTGACAAAAGAGCAATCGCAGCATCTTCCGCAGCACTTCATGCGGCAGCGAATGGAGTGACAGACAGTCTGCCACCGGAGGAAGCAGACCATGAGAAAAACTGGACGAAGAATTTAAAAACCGATGATCAGACGATTTTACGGACAGCGCAGGAAGCACAGAAGATGGAGCGGATGGCGATGTCAAAGTTACAGGAAGTGCAGTTGACCGATCATACGATTACCGGTCTGTCAGAAGCAGAAGGTGTCATGGAGAGTGCATCGGTAGAAGTAGATGAAGATCAGGAAAAAATATGGACGATTACTACTTATAATGAAGATGGAATGATCTGTCAGAAATGCAAAAATGGCAAGATTATAGACCGTTGGGAGATCAAGTACAAAAATCCGGATGATGCGAAAAAAGTCTGGGATTATCTTGCGAGCTTGGATGCGGAGGATGATCTGGCATTTGCCGGTTCAAAGGAGTTCTGGGAAGACTTTTTAAAGAACCAGGATACAAAATTATAAGTATAGAATAATAGAGGGGAAAAGGACACAAGGGGGTAAGCATGTTGCAGAATACGAAGGATACTGATTGCAGAGTGATGTATGATATTACCGTATTTGGAGAGATCTTAATTGACTTTACTTCGCAGGGCTATAGTGAAGACGGACAGATGCTGTATGCGAGAAATCCGGGCGGAGCACCGGCAAATGTGGCAGTTGCAGCGCAGAAGCTAGGGGCAAAGACGGCATTTTTAGGGAAAGCAGGAAAGGACATGCATGGAGAATTCCTGCGTGCAGTCTTACAAAAGGAGCAGGTAGATACATCCGGTATGATTCTGGATGAAGATTATTTTACAACGCTGGCATTTGTAGAGGTCAGTAATACCGGGGAACGTACTTTTTCTTTTGCAAGAAAGCCGGGTGCAGATACGAAGATCCAAAAGGAAGAGATCAATGTGGCTGTCCTCGATCACACCGGTATTTTTCATGTCGGTTCCTTATCGCTTACGGATCAGCCGGCACGGGATACTACTTTTTATGCCCTAAAGCGGGCAAAGAGTAAGGGCAGTATTATTTCCTATGATCCGAACTACCGCGCATCCTTATGGAAGGATGAAAAAACAGCGCGGGAGCATATGCGTAGTCTTGTCCCTTATGTAGATCTCATGAAGATCTCCGATGAAGAAACAGAACTTTTGACAGATCATCAGGACGTTGAGGCAGCAGCAAAGGCATTATACGAGCAGGGCGTTAAGATCGTAGCAGTTACACTTGGTGGCAAAGGTGCTTATATCTACAGTAAAAACGGTGGCTGTGAAGTACCGGGATTTGAGGTGACAGATGTTGCAGATACCAATGGCGCAGGCGATTCTTTCTGGGGAGGCTTCTTATATAAGATCAGTATCTGCGGAAAGCAGATCGAAGAATTAAGCAAAGAGGAACTGGAAGAATATGCAAGATTCGGCAATGCGGTTGCAAGTCTTTGTGTTGAGAAAAAGGGCGCAATTCCGGCTATGCCGCAACTGGCACAGGTAGAAGAAAGGTTAAGAAAATCTTAAACAGCTTTTTGCATCGGAATCGGCTACAATAGGTACAGGTATTGTAGTACAAATCAGATGCAGGGAGCGTATGGATATGGAACTAATGGAAATGGTGAGGAGCTATCTTCCGCTTGGAATCATAGCAGTTGTTGTGTTTGCCGGAATGATCGGGATCGGTTATGGACTGATATACCGGAAGATTTTAAAGGGCAGCAGGCAGATTGGCATAGGGAAGCTGATCTGGCTGGTGCTCTTTTGTGGGTATCTGTTTGTTGTATGCAGTCTGACCCTGCTTGACCGGGGAGGTGGGTATAAAGGAAGGTTCTACCCACTGTTTGCGTCTTATAAGGAAGCATGGTATGAATTTTCCATGCAGGACTGGCGCAATCTGATCTTAAATATCATCCTGTTTGTCCCATTTGGATTTCTACTGCCGGCCGGGATCAGATGGATGCAGCACTTTTACCGGACAACCTTGTGCGGACTGATCTTTACACTGGCGATCGAACTGACACAGTTTGCTGCCGGACGCGGTGTGGCTGAGTGGGATGATGTATTAAACAATACACTTGGTGCAATGATCGGATATGGACTCTTTTGTATCTTCTATGCGGTCTTTTTACGGAAAAAACAGCAGGAAAAGCTGCGTGTGGGAGTGGTACTTTGTTGTCAGATCCCGCTGTTACTTACCTGTCTTTCCTATGCGCTGATCTTTGGAATCTATGCGGGAAAGGATCTTGGCAATCTGCGTTCTGAGGAGGTTACAGCCTTCCGAAAAGGAAGTATACAGGTCAGTTCTGATCTCTCCTATGACAGCAGCGTACAGGAGCTTGCGGTCTATGAATTGCAGAAGCGGGATCGACAGGAATGTGAGGAATATGCGGCGCAGTTTTTCGAGAATCTGGGCGATGAATTAGACAAAGACGAGACGATCTTCTATGATACGACAGATGTTTTTTTAAGCAAAAAGGGGAATCATTTCTGGATGGACGTAGAGGGACTGACCTGGGATTACACGGACTTTGATTCCGTTTTCTGGGGTGGTGACGAAGAAGAGGATGACAGGGAAGCGGACAACGATACAGCAAGTCCGGTCACAGATGCAAAGGAAGCAGACATCCGGGCATGTCTTGAGGGATATCAGGTGACACTGCCTACGGAAGCTGTTTTTGAAAAAGGGGAAGAGGGCAATTACAAGTTCAAGGTCAGTAATCTGATCAAAGATGACCGGATCTATGATGGCGAGTTAGACTGTACCTATTATTCGAATGGTAAGATGGAATCGATCTATAATCAGATCCGTACCGGTACTTATTATGGCAGTTATCCGGCAATCTCCGAGCAGGAGGCATACGAGCGGCTTTGCGCGGGCAGGTTCTATTTGTGGAATGCATCTGCTGATTCCTATGAGATCACAGTCGATCAGGTAACACTGTGTTATCAGAAGGATTCGAAGGGATTTTATCAGCCGGTATATGATTTTACCGTGAAGATCAATGGAGAAGAAGATGTGATTGAGATTCCGGCACTGAAATAATCGTAAAAAAGTGCGGAACTGCATGACATATGGTACAATAATCGTAGTAACGGAGAAAAGATTAGACGAAAGAGGAAAACGCCATGCAGATTGGAATGCTTACGATTATCGCACTTGCAGTCAGTACAACCTTATGTGCAGTTGCGGCTGTATCATTTAGGAGATCAAATGTATTTCGTGACAGAAGACAGAATTATATTATCCTGACCATGGGAATTGCGGGAACACTATGGAATATCATGCTGATCGGGTACAGTATCTCGACGGACGCACGGCTTTATAATCTGTTTTTTTATCTGCTGATTGCAGCGTTTGATCTGTATGTCGCGGCACTCTGCTTTTATATTGGCAGGCTGATCGGGATCAGCGGAAGGGTGTATTCTGCATTTTACTGGTCTATCTTTCTTTTAAAAAGAATGCCTTAAAGCGGCAGCATATATTCGTGTTAAAGATCGTGCTGGTGAATCTCGTGATGTTTCTTCTGGCACTGCCGGATACACTGCTTCCGCTGTTTGGCATACCGTCCTATCCAAGCTCCGGGATCGGAGTCACGATCGCATTTATCGGTACGATCTTCTGGACGACGAAGGAAAATACCTTTCATATTTCAAAATCCAACATTATCGATGCAATTTACAATGAAGCAAATATCGCGATCATAGCCTTAGATGATGCAGGAAACATGGATAGCTGTAATGGTTATGCAAAAAATATGCTTGCCATTGATGAAAGCAGGGACTGTAAGCTGTCGGATCTGCTAGAAGCCAATGAGCAGCAGCTTTCGCGGATCATGGAAGGAAAGAAGTTATCCGAGCATCTGATGTCGAAAAAAACAGGGATCTCATGCAGTGTCTGTTCCGCTGTTTCAAGGGATACTTATGGTGACAGCTATGGCGTTGTGGTGATGATCACGGATGCGATCATCAATAAGACGGACCGTCTGACCGATGAGGAATTCGCAGAGATCAAAAAGCATCCGGTGATCGGTGGGGAGATTCTTTCCGGGATCTCAGAAATGCCGGATATTGAGGTTGGTGCAAGATGGCATCATGAGAAATACGACGGAACCGGATACCCGGACTGCTTAAGCGGGGAGGATATTTCCGAGGTGGCAAGATGATCGGTGTTGCGGATGCGTATGACGCGATGACTTCCACGAGAAGTTACCGGGATTGTCTGCCGCAGGATGTTGTCCGGGGCGAGATTGAGCGGGGCATGGGCAAACAGTTTGATCCGGAATTTGCAAAGCTTATGTTAGAGATCATGGATGAGGATACGGACTATAAGCTGCATGAGTAGATATGGAAAAGGTCGCTGCAATCAGCAGTGACTTTTTTCTATAATGATGTTAAAATCAATCAGGTACAAATTATGTGGAAATAAAAGGAAGATTAGAAATGGATATGACAAAAAATAAACGAAGCAGCTTTTCCGGAAAGATCGGATTCGTCCTCGCAGCAGCAGGTGCATCCGTAGGACTTGGAAACATATGGAGATTCCCATATCTGGCAGCAAAGTATGGAGGAGGAATCTTTTTACTGATCTATATTCTGCTGGCACTTACCTTTGGTTATACGATGATCGTTGCAGAGTCCGCACTTGGACGGATGACAAGAAAAAGTCCGGTCGGTGCTTTTGCAGCCTTCGGAAAGAAAAAGAGATGGGCATTTGGCGGCTGGATCAATGCGGTTATTCCGGTGCTGATCGTACCGTATTATTCGGTGATCGGTGGCTGGGTCATCAAGTATCTGTTGGAATATATCAGGGGCGATGGCGGGATGTTAGCGAATGATGGCTATTTCTCAGAATTTATCGCGGCTGGAGCTTCTACAGAGCTTTGCTTTATCATATTCAGCCTGTTTACCCTGCTGATCATCTATGCGGGAGTCCAAAATGGCATTGAGCGTGTGTCAAAGTGTATGATGCCGGTACTGATCGTATTATCCGTGATCATTGCGGTTTATTCCGTGACAAGACCGGGTGCACTTGCCGGTGTGAAGTATTTTCTCGTACCGAACCTGAAGAACTTTTCCTGGATGTCGGTCGTGGCTGCCATGGGACAGATGTTTTATTCGCTGTCGATCGCAATGGGTATCCTGATCACATTCGGTTCTTATATGAAAAAAGATACCTCGATCGAGGATTCAACCAGAAATGTTGAGGTGTTTGATACGGCGATTGCCATTATGGCAGGTCTTATGATTATCCCGGCAGTGTTTGCTTTTTCCGGTGGTGATCCGGATACCTTACAGGCAGGACCAGCACTGATGTTTATTACGATCCCGAAGGTATTTGAGAATATGGGATTTGGAACGGCGATCGGAATCCTGTTCTTTTTACTGGTGCTGTTTGCGGCACTGACGAGTTCCATTGCGCTGACGGAGAGTGCGGTGTCTACCTTTGAAGATGAGATCGGCTGGAACCGGAAAAAATCGACCGTAGTGATCGGAATCATTATGATCGCACTCGGAAGCCTGTCCTCCTTAGGATATGGCCCGCTTGCCGGTGTGAAGATCCTTGGCATGCAGTTTTTGGATTTCTTTGACTTTTTGACAAATTCGGTTATGATGCCGGTTGCAGCACTTATGACGAGTCTGTTCGTATCCCGTGTTGTGGGAATCGAACAGATAGAGGCAGAGATTACCTCCGGGGAAGGCAGATTCCGCAGGAAAGCAGTTTTTGTTGTGATGATCAAGTATCTGTGTCCGATCTTTGCACTCATTATTTTACTGAGTTCAGTTGCAAATGCGTTCGGATGGATTTCGATGTAGATGGTGAAGACATAGCAGAATGGAGAAGCATATGGAAAAAGAAAATCAGGACGAAGGACTAATCGGAAATGAGAAAATAGAAGAAGCTATTTTCGCACTGCAAAAAGAGGCAACGCCGGAGAGACTGGCGCATGCACTGACCGTGATCCGCAGACGGATGCGGGAAGGCGGTGAAGTGATCGTGGCAGTTGAACCGTCCATCGATCAGACCGGAGTAAAGCTGCAAGCGGTCACAGCCTCCGATGGCAGTCTCTGGTGGTCTGCATTTACCAGCTTTGAAGAGGAATTAAAGGGTGCAGACCAGGTGAAGTCGACCTTCTTGTCAGATATAAAAAAGCTGTTTGAGGCAGCGCAGGGTGTACCGCAGATCCGGGGGATCATTTTAAACCCATGGAACCGGACGATCATGTTAGACAAGCATCTGATCGGAATTATTCTGGGTGATGAAAAATAGAGAGAACCGGATAAAAAGTGGTATACTAGAAGAAAGAGATAAAGGATGGAAAAGTGATGGGAACAACAGGAGTTATGACAGACAGCCATAGTGGCATTGGAGCAGAAGAAGCAGTCAGACTTGGGATCAAAGTTCTGCCGATGCCGTTTTATGTAAATGAGAAGCTATACCGGGAAGGTGTGGATATTTCCAGAGAGGAATTCTATGATAAGCTGCGTGAGGGCGTAGATGTAGCAACTTCACAGCCGTCACCGGAAGAAGTAATGGAGCTCTGGGATCAGATGCTTACGCAGTATGAGGGCAAGGTCTTTGTCGTGGATAATGGCCGTGTATCGACACCGATGCACCGTTCCGTATTAGATGCAGTCGAGATGGTAAAAAAGGGCTATTCCGCAGAGAAGATCAAGACACTCCTTGAGGCAGTCCGTGAAAAAATGGTGATCTATGTGGGATTAAGTACTGTAAGCTACTTAAAAAAGGGCGGCCGGATCTCTTCTGTTGCGGCACTTGCAGCAGATATGTTAAAGATTAAGCCGGTCATGCGCTTTGGTGTGGGTAAGTTAGACGTATACCAGAAATGCCGTGGACTTAAGAATGCCAGAAAGACCATGATCGATGCAATCAGGGAAGAGTTCCAGACGAACTTCAAGGAAGCCTATGAAGCAGGTAAGGTCTATTTGATGGCAGCTTCGAGCAGTACAAAAGAGGTTACCGAGGAGTGGGTCGCACAGATCAAGGAGAATTTTCCGGGTATGGAGGTTATGTGTGATAACCTGTCACTCGGACTCTCCTGTCACATCGGACCGGATGGACTTGGGATCGCCTGTTGCTGTAAGCCGGAGTAGATGAGCGGCTCTGACCGGACAGGGTAAGAAAATCGATTGGAAAACAGGGAAAGAAATGAGGTAAGACGATGAATTATTATGAAAGGGCACTTGAATTAAAGGAAGAAACGATAAGCTGCCGCAGACATCTGCATGAACATGCAGAGACCGGCTTAGATCTGCCGGATACGGTAAGCTATGTTATGGAGAAGCTGACGGAAGCAGGTTATCAGCCGAAAAAATGCGGTCATGGTGTAACAACAACTGTTGGACATGGCAGCCCGGTGCTGCTTCTCCGTGCAGATATGGACGGACTGCCGATCACAGAGGAAAGCGGAGAACCATTTGCTTCTAAAAATGGCAGGATGCATGCCTGTGGACATGATTTTCATACGGCAATGCTTTTAACAGCGGCAAAGATGCTCAAGGAAAATGAAGCGGAATTAAAGGGAACGGTAAAGTTCATGTTCCAGCCGGCAGAAGAGACCTTCGAGGGATCGAAGGATATGATTGCGAACGGCATCTTAGAAGATCCAAAGCCGGACGCAGCACTTGCTTATCATGTTGCGATCGCAAAGATGCCATATACCATGTATATGTATAACGCAGGAAGTACGATGATGAATTCGGTGGATGGTTTTCAGATTACGGTCACCGGTCAGGGAACACATGGTGCGTGCCCGCAGCAGGGCGTAGATCCGATTAATATCGGTGTGCATATCCACCTTGCCTTGCAGGAACTGATCGCAAGAGAAAGTGATCCGAAGAATGCCTGTGTCTTAACGATCGGAAAGTTTGAAGCGGGAACAGCAGCAAACATCATCCCGGATACCGCTGTATTACAGGGAACACTCCGCACGGATGATCCGAAGGCGAGAGAGCATCTGATGAAACGTCTGCATGAAGTCTGTGAAAAGACAGCAGATGTGTACGGAGGAAGTGTATCCATAGAAGCGTTATCGGATGTACCGCCATTGATCTGTAACGGAGAACTGACCGAAGAGATGGCAGGTTATATGAAGGAGTTAGACATTCCGGGACTGACCCCGTATCCGGACTGTTCAGCAACAGCATCGGAGGACTTCGCAGTGATAGCAGAGCAGATCCCAAGTACCTATATGTATCTGTGTGCGGGAACAATGGATGAACGCAGCGATTATCCGGTGCATCATCCAAAGGCACGTTTTAATGAGGATATATGCCCGATCGGAGCCTCCTGTTATGCACATTGTGCAACGGAATGGTTAGCACATCATGCATAATCCTGTAAAAAGTATTGGCTTTTTTAGAAAGGTCATGCTATACTATTTTTTGACAAATAAAAAGTGAAAGCAGAGTAGGACAGTGCGCGTTAAGTGCCGGGTGAACAGGGAGTTGTCATCTGGACGAAAAGAAATATCTTGCGGTGCATTGTCCGCATCCCGCTGCTACATATAGGAATCTCTATTTGTAGTAACAGGACTGCGAAAGGAGGTTTCATTATGATGAAGGATTCTTGGAAAGAATTCAAAAACACACGATCACTGACAACCATGGCATTGCTCATGGCACTTACGATCGTACTTGGTTACTTTACCATTCAGATTGGTGACTTTTTAAAAATCGGTTTTGCCGGATTGCCACATCAGTTGGTATCCATCCTGTTTGGACCGGCAGCAGGCGCAGTATTTGGCGGACTTGCCGATATTCTGAAGTTCATCATCAAGCCGACCGGAGCATTTTTCCCGGGCTTTACGATCAGCGGAATCGTATCCGGTCTGATCTATGGAGCGATTCTGTATAAGAAGCCGCTGAAGCTGTCACGACTGATCGTGGCAAATGTGGTTGTAACCGTTGTCGTGAATATGATCATGAACACATACTGGCTGACACTGCTGTACGGAAAGGGCTTTTTCGTAATTCTGCCTGGACGTGTAGTGAAGGAAGTCGTGATGTGTGGCATTACCATTGTGCTGATGTATGCATTATGTGGCACAATGAAGGCGGTAGAAGCACACCGCAATGCATAACTGACATAGTCAGATTAACAATATCATAAGAAAACAGGGGAGCTTGCGTAAGCAGGCTGAGAGTAAGCTGTATTGCTTAGACCCGGAACCTGATTTGGATAATGCCAACGTAGGAGTATATGAAATGAATGAGACTGCATATATACGTTGAGTGTATATGCAGTTTTTTATGTAATGGGAAATTGCATCCTTTTGCATAAAAGCACTGCGTGCTAAGATGCGCACACTTTATTTTAGTTTATGGAATAAGATTTTGGTATCAAAGGATATTTTTTTCGTATGTCGTATCGTATCTCTATTCTGAATTTGTGACTTATGGAGAATCTTAGATTTTCTTGATGTTCTGTAGATCTATCAGCAATGTAGCAACAGGGATGTTGCTACAAGCAAAATCCATGGCATGGATGCCATGTCTTTTGTGGTTGCGGGAAAAAAATGAATTTTGGCAGAACATTTAGAAAATATTAGATTCGTAATTCGGAACAAATCCGGAATAGAGATAGGATATGACAAGAAAGAATCAACATAGTATCTTTTGATACCGGAATCTTTATGTAATTAGTTTCTAAAAAACGAAAAGCGAGGAAAAGAAGATGAGAGAGTACGCAACACAGATGGAAGCTGCCAGAAAGGGCATCGTAACAGAGGAATTGAAAAAGGTTGCAGAGAAAGAGCGCATGACCGTAGAAGAACTGATGCCGCTTGTTGCAGCTGGTAAGGTTGCTATTTGTGCCAATAAGAACCACAAGTGTATTGATCCTCAGGGTGTTGGTTCCATGTTAAAGACCAAGATCAATGTCAATCTTGGTGTTTCAAAGGACTGCAAGGACTATGATGTGGAGATGGAAAAGGTTATGGCAGCAGTCGAGATGGGGGCAGATGCGATCATGGATCTTTCCTCACACGGTGATACCACAGGATTTCGCCGTAAGCTGACATCGGAATGTCCGGCAATGATCGGAACCGTTCCGGTATACGACTCCGTGATCCATTATCAGAGAGATCTGGATACACTTACCGCAAAGGACTTTATTGATGTTGTCCGTCTGCATGCACAGGATGGTGTGGACTTTGTCACACTCCACTGCGGAATCACCAGAAAAACGATCGAGCAGATCAAAAAGCATAAGCGTAAGATGAACATTGTATCAAGAGGAGGTTCTCTTGTTTTTGCATGGATGACCATGACAGGAGAAGAGAATCCGTTCTATGAATATTATGACGAGATCTTAGACATCTGTAGAGAATATGATGTAACGATCTCCCTTGGTGATGCATGCAGACCGGGCTGTCTTGCAGATGCATCGGATGTCTGTCAGATCGAGGAATTGGTACGTTTAGGAGAGTTGACCAAGCGTGCATGGGAAAAGGATGTACAGGTTATGGTAGAAGGTCCGGGACATATGCCGATGGATCAGATTGCTGCCAATATGAAGATCCAGCAGACAATCTGTATGGGTGCACCGTTTTATGTATTAGGACCACTCGTAACCGATATTGCACCGGGTTACGATCATATTACTTCTGCGATCGGTGGTGCGATTGCAGCACAGAACGGAGCTGCATTCTTATGCTATGTAACTCCGGCAGAGCATCTGGCACTTCCAAACGTAGAGGATGTAAAACAGGGTATCATCGCATCGAAGATCGCCGCACACGCAGCAGATATTGCAAAGGGTGTCCGCGGTGCCATGGAGATGGATAACAAGATGGCAGATGCAAGACGCGTCTTAGACTGGGATGCACAGTGGGCATGTGCGATCGATCCGGAAACAGCAAAAGCAATCCGTGAGGACAGAAAGCCGGAGCATGAAGATACCTGTTCCATGTGTGGAAAGTTCTGTGCAGTCCGCAGCATGAACAAGGCATTAAATGGAGAACATATCGATATTCTGTAAAAGTTAAAACATATTAAAAAATTCATAAGAGTTTGCCGAAGAAAATATTTAGGATTATTCGTTATAGTATATGTCATAAGTATTTCGGAGGCAGGCTCTTTTTTTGTGGAGGTTTCCTTACAGAAGTGTAAGATTCCACGGCAGATTGTAAGGTGAATCGATGGCAGGGATAAGAGCGGAAGTATATGATAATTACATAAGGTAATACAAACAGGAAAGGGGAATAAGCATGAGTAAATTAAAAGCAGCAGGAATTATTATTGGAGCATTGGCAGCAGGGGCAGTAGTCGGATTTTTGTGTGACCAGATGAGTATCGCAGCGGGTGCAGTCGTACCGGCAGTGGCATGGGTACTTGCAGTAAGAGCAGAAGAGAAAAAAGATAAGGACTTGAAACTCTGCATCCGTTAGGGGATAGTTGCTACAGAAGCTTTTTCATATAGGAAAAAGATTTTTACAAAAACTTTACGTCAGCTTGAGCCGGATTTGATCTTGACCCCGTATACTGAAAAGAGTGTCATAAATGAATGGGTCACAGAATAGAATCATAAGGAGAAGAATTTGGCAAAGAGCAAGGGGAAGAAAATTATAGAAGCAGTTATAGAGAACGAAACAGGAACAGATATCAGAGAAAAACTGGAGCTGCCGCAGGTCTATCTGCGTTATCAGTATGCGATCGATCTGATGATGGCGAAGCTGCGCCTGATGAATGCGGACTTATCCGGTGCATGCGGCAGACAGGTGATACGGAATATGTCAAGCCGGATCAAGACCGCGGACAGTATTATCAAAAAGCTGATCAAAAAGGGACGGAATGTAGATTTTGAAACAGCGGTTACGACCTTAAATGATATAGCCGGGGTGCGTGTTGTCTGCTTTTTTGGGGATGACATCTACCGCGTGGCAGATTCCGTCCGCAGTCAGAAGGATCTTCGGCTGATCAAGGAAAAGGATTATGTGAAGAATCCGAAAAAGACCGGCTACCAGAGCGTGCATCTGATCGTGGGCGTACCGTTTACCTATATAGACAGCACGCAGGAGATCCGGGTCGAGCTGCAGATCCGGTCATTTGCGATGGATTACTGGGCAGAGTTAGATAACCAGATGTGTTATAAAAAGAATGTAAGTGAGATCGAGAATATCGGACGTGAAACGAAAAATTATTCCGATGTCATCGCAGAGGTCGACAGTAAGATGTTAGAATTGCGGAAGCGGATCTGTCCATAGCAGATCTTTTGACAGATTGGGGTGTCAAAAGATGTTTTCAAATTTTATAAATCATCTTTTGCCCCCTGATCTTTGACAGAAAAAAGTGGATATGCTACGCTATGCACGAAAACATGTGTAGAAACGAGGAAAACATGCAGCGTAGGAAAAAAGTCCGCATGGAGCGGACACATTTATTTTTGCCGGATGCGGTGATCGTGATGAAGGCAGAGATCTATCCGAATCAGGAAAAATTCAGGGAATTATATGCAAAAAAAGAACATAGAAGTGCGATTTTCGCACAGATCAGGGAAGCCATCATGCAGGCATCTATGGTAAATGAGACACTTCACAGCAGGCTTGTCATGGATGCACATGGAGAAGTCTGTTATGAAGCGATGAAGGAGCCGGGAACGATCTGCGAGGTATGTGCGGAGAATACAGACTGGAAGCAGTTGGCTGCTACGCAGCAGAAGCAGCCGTTTGATTTAGAAAAGGGAAAGCTGATGCGCTGTTTTCTGATTCCACAGAATGATGGGATAACGCTTGTCGTGATGATGCATCATCTGGCAGGAGATGGGAGGTCAGGGATCACGTTTTTAGAGGATGTAATGTCTGCCCTGAATCAGAAGCCGCTTACAGATAAGCCATTGTCGATCCTGAAACAAAGCGATTTTCCACGAAGAACCGGGCTGCGGCTTCCGGTAAGACGGCTGATACGGTCACTTAATCATGCATGGAAGCGGGAAGGTACTGTCTTTCGCAGGCAGGATTATCTCAGAGTCTGTGATGGCTACTGGAAGCAGCATGAGCCAAAGATCGCAGACTGGATCTTTACCGAGAAGGAAACAGCACAGATCAGACAGATGGCAAAGCAGGAAGGGGTGACCGTTCATACCTTTTTAACAACAGCGATCTTGAAAGCATATGGAAAACAGGCAGAGGTCAGCTATGCGGTCGATGTGTGTGGAACTGCCAGAAACGGTATGGGGAATTTTGTGAGCGGGCAGAATTTTACGGCTGCTTATGATGATACGAACAGCTTTGCAGAGAATATGAAGCAGATCCATGCTATTTATCAGGAGAAGAAGCTGGATGTAAGAAATCGGTATTTTACCCTGCGTTTCTTAGATGCGCTTGCGCCCACCCTGATCGATTGTGCGGCAGTGCAGACGTATACGGACTATGATTCCGAAGTGGGCAGGACGATCGCGCACCTGCTCGGCTATGATGCAAAGCAGGACGGGGTCAGTATTTCGAATCTGACCGGCTTTCATCTGAGTGGGGAAGAGGACAGCTACCGGATGCGGGATCTGCTTTTTGTGCCGCCGATGATCCCGTATGACAGCAGACTGTTTGGTATTGTCACATTAGAGAACCGGCTCGGACTGACCTTGCACTACCGTGAGGGTGAGATAGATGGCGAGAGATTACTGGATCAGGTAGTCTGGGCAGTCCGGGCAGGCAGTTAGTAGAAAAATAGACTACATCAAGAAATGATATTTTACAAATCCGGTCAACACGCCTATAATAAGAACAGGCTATCTGTAAAGCGTACGGACAGAGGCAGATTGGAGAAGAATATGGTAAATCAGAACTTATATGAATTAGGAACAAAGCCAAGTGCAATCCGGGAATTGTTTGAATATGGGAAGAAAAAGGCAGCAGAGATCGGGGCAGAAAATGTCTATGACTTCAGCATCGGTAATCCGTCGATCCCGGCACCGGAATGTGTGAAGGAAGCAATCATAGATGCCGTTTCCAATATGGATTCGATTTCCCTGCATGGTTACACATCTGCACAGGGTGATGCGGCAACCAGAGGTGCGATCGCAGAATATCTCAATCAGACGTATCAGACGAACTTTCATGCAGATAACTTCTATATGACCTGTGGTGCAGCAGCATCCCTTTGTATTGTTTTTCATGCATTGACCACACCGGAACAGGATGAATTTATCACGATCGCTCCGTTTTTCCCGGAGTATCGTGTATTTGTGGAAAATGCAGGCGCAAAGCTGGTGGTTGTTCCGGCTGATATACCGGACTTTCAGATCGATTTTGCAGCATTAGAGGCAGCACTTACCCCAAAGACAAAGGGCGTGATCGTGAATTCCCCGAACAATCCATCCGGAAGTATCTACGGGGAAGAAACTGTGAAAAAGTTAGCTGCATTATTGGAGAAAAAGTCCGCAGAGTATGGACATGCCATTTATCTGATTGCAGATGAACCATATCGAGAGATCGCCTATGATGGCGTGAAGGTACCTTATCTGACGAATTACTATAAGAATACGATCGTTACTTATTCTTACAGCAAGTCCCTTTCTCTTCCGGGAGAACGTATCGGTTATGTGTTAGTGCCGGATGAGGCAGACGAGAGCCGGGAGATCTATGCGGCAGTCTGTGGATCGGGAAGAAGCCTTGGCTATGTGTGTGCACCGAGTCTGTTCCAGAAGGTGCTGGTAAAATGCATGGGTCAGACCGGAGACATCAGCGAATATCAGAAGAACCGGGATCTGCTGTATGGCAATCTGACGAAGATGGGTTATGAGTGTGTCAGACCGCAGGGTGCGTTCTATCTGTTTGTAAAGGCATTAGAGCCGGACGCAGCAGCTTTCTGTGAGAAGGCGAAGGAGAAGAATCTGCTCTTAGTAGCCGCAGATGGATTCGGATGTCCGGGATATGTCCGTATCTCTTATTGTGTGGATGGGGATATGATCCGTCGTTCCCTTCCGGCATTTGAGGCACTTGCAGCAGAATATAAGTAAAGCCGGAAAAGTTCACAGAATTTTCAAATTCTCAACAAAAATAGAACACATTTGATTTCTATACTATAAGCATCACTTGAAACAGTGATTAAAATTTTTCATAATCTCCCCTGAGAGCCCGTCACCATTTGGTGGCGGGTTCTCTTTTTGCTGTATAGGAAATTCCGTTGGAATTCCTATACAGCAAAAGCAAGTAAACTTGCTAGGATGCGCACCTCGCGGAGTGGAAGATTATGCGATGCATCCGCTCGGGCGCGAGCGTGTGCGGCAAGCGCACACTTTATTGCTGTATAGGATTCAGGTGTCAAAAGATAATTTCAAATTATAAAATTGATAAAATGCACAAAAGATGCTCCGCAAACATTTGCAACGCTCATCGTGAACGAACTGCCAACCACAGCCATACAAGTTCAGCAAGGACTTGACAATGGCATATCATAAGTGTACTATAATGATAGTACAATAACACAATAAAACAATAAAACATAGATAACAAAGAGATTGTAAGCACAAGTATCGCTGTGTCTGGATTGGAGAGACTTATGGAAGCAGGAATTATCGTAATTGCATTTTTTATTATTTTTATTGGATGCGCTATTGTTTCAGCGAACGATCAACGGAAGATGAGAATGAGACGCATCCGTGACAGCTATGGAAAGATTCCGCAGGAGATCACTTACCCGCGTGACAAGGTGGGCTTCTACTGGGATGTCCGTAAAAAGCATATCCCTAAGACAGAGGTGGTTGATGATGTGACCTGGAATGATCTGGAGATGGATAAGGTCTATGCACGGCTGAATTCCTGTGTTTCTTATGCCGGAGACCAGGTGCTCTATGCAAGGCTGCATGAACAGCTCCCGCAGGAGAAGCTGGCTGATTATGAGAAGCGGATCACTGAGATGCAGACTGCGGAAAAGAAAAGAGAGCACATCCAGGAGAAGCTGCTTGGAATCGGCAAGGAAGAAAACAGTTATTATCTGCCGACCTTCATCGGCAATGTAGAATCTTTTTCTATCCCGAATGTCTGGATGTACCGGGGACTTCAGATCCTGTTGCTGCTTGCACTTATCACAGCGATTGTCATGCACAATGTGGAGTGGCTGGTTGCATTTCTGATGGTCTATGGACTGAATGCATGTATCTATGTGGCAAAAAAGCAGCAGTTTTCCGCTTATATCGATTCCCTTGGCGGACTGATCCGTGTCGAGAAGATGGTACGTGCACTTACGAAGGATGAATACACGAAGGAGGATGTTCCGGCGGAGGTAGAGGAGAGCTTAAAGAAGTTTGCCGTTTTGGAAAAAATGATCGGAATGTTCCAGAACAGTCAGATGGCAACTATCACCGGGGATGTGCTTGCAGTTTTAAGAGAGTATCTGGTCGGTGCAACACTGATCGATTTTACCAACTGCGACCGGATCTTACGGATGCTGCGCGGCAGACAGGAAGATTTTATGCGGATCTATGCCTATGCAGGGGAGCTTGATCTTGTGATCTCAGTCGCATCCTTCCGGGAAAGCCTTCCGTTATATTGCAGACCGGTGTTTGGCGAGGACAGACAGATTACGACGCAGAAGATCTATCATCCGCTTTTGAGCGATCCGGTGTGTAATGATGTTACATTAGATAAAAACTGTATTATTAGCGGTTCAAATGCATCCGGTAAGTCTACCTTTATCAAGGCAGTAGCCGTGAATGCGATCTTAGCCCAGAGTATCCATACCTGTATGGCAGAGCAGTTTATCCTGCCGTCCTGCCGGATCATTACCTCCATGGCGATCCGGGATGATATGTGCGAGGCAGAAAGCTATTATATGAAGGAGATCAAGTATCTGAAGCGGATCGTAGACAGTCTTGAGGAAGGAAAAATGGTGCTTTGCGTGATCGATGAGATCCTGCGTGGTACGAATACCGAGGAACGGATCGCAGCATCGACAGCGGTACTGCGTTATGTGAACCGGAAGAACTGTTTAGCGATCGTTGCATCCCACGATTATGAGCTGACGCAGCAGTTAGAAAAAGAATATGATTTTTATTACTTCTGTGAAAATATGGGCGATCAGGATATTATCTTCGACTATAAGATCCGCAAAGGTGTTGGCAATACGAAGAATGCGATCCGGCTGTTAGAGTTTGTTGGATTCCCACGAAGCATCATTCAGGAGGCAAGGGAACTGACGGGGAAACCAGCCGTATTTTAAGGACAAAATAAAGTAAATGCTGATTTCTACTTTTCGCTTTTAAAAGAATCTTATATAATAAAAGACATCGGATCCGATCAGGGTGATAGGATCTGTGGTACTCAGGATACATGCAGATCGGATATGGATAGAAGAATGGAGACATGGGATGTATAAGATTTTTATTGTAGAAGATGATGAGGTAATTGCCAGAAGCCTGCAAAATCATCTGAAGTCATGGGATTATGAAGTAAAATGTGTGCAGGATTTTTCAAATGTAATGGCGGAATTTGCAGCCTTCGACCCGCAGTTAGTGCTGATGGACATTACACTCCCGTTTTTTAATGGGTATCACTGGTGCCGCGAGATCCGCAAGGTGTCAAAGCTGCCGATCATTTTCCTGTCCTCTGCTTCGGATAATATGAATATTGTCATGGCAGTCAATATGGGCGCAGATGACTTTATCCCGAAGCCGTTTGACTTAGATGTACTGACCGTAAAGGTACAGGCGATGTTACGCCGTAGCTATGACTTTACCGGAACAAGCAGTGTCTTAGAGCATAAGGGTGTGATGCTGAACCTGACCGAGGCAACCCTGACTTATCAGGAAGAGAAGCTGGAGCTGACGAAAAATGACTTAAAGATCATGCAGGTATTAATGGAGAACAAGGAAAAAGTGGTTTCAAGAGATACCCTGATGACAAAGCTCTGGGAAAGTGACAGCTATGTCGATGAGAATACACTTTCCGTCAATGTGAACCGGCTCCGTAAGAAGTTAGATGCGATCGGATTAGAGGATTACATCGTCACCAAGAAAGGAATCGGGTACCGCTTAGGATGAGAACATTTGGATATTGGTTAAGAAGAAACGGCCGGTGGATCGCGATTGATGTGATCAGTCTTGCCATTATGCTTCTGGTTGTCACACTGAATCACGTATCGGTCAGTGAATGGATCTATGGTGTGGGGATCAACCTTTTTCTGATTGTAGTGCTTGGTGGTGTGGACTATGTGACTTATGCAAGAAAGCATCAGAATCTGTGCCGGATGCGTGAGGTAATACAGATTTCAGTCGATGCCTTAGAGCCGCCCACAGATGTAATCGAGGCTGACTATGAGGAACTGATCCGGCTGGTACATCGTGATAAGATGCAGCAGATGACAGCATTTGAAAATAAGAAAACAGATATGACCGAATACTATACCATGTGGATGCATCAGATCAAGACACCGATCGCTGCGATGCGTCTTTTGCTGCAAAGTGAGGATCATCCGTCCACCCCGGAGTTGTCAGAAGAACTGTTCCGTATCGAGCAGTATGTGGAGATGGCTCTGCAATATCTCAGATTAGATTCCGATACCAGCGACCTTTTGATCCAGCGGTATGAACTGGATGATATTATAAGAGAGGCAGTGCGTAAGTATGCGAAGCTGTTTATCCGTAAGAAGATACGGCTGAATTACAAATCGGTTGACATGAAGGTATTAACGGATGAGAAGTGGCTGGAATTCGTGATCGAGCAGGTTCTGTCGAATGCGATCAAGTATACACCGTCCGGCAGTATTTCAATCTATAAAAAGCCGGATGAAAAACAGGTGCTTGTGATCGAAGACACCGGAATCGGCATCCGTGCAGAAGATCTGCCACGGGTCTGTGAACGTGGTTACACCGGATACAATGGACATACGGATAAGCGTTCGACCGGAATCGGACTGTATCTGTGTAAGCAGATTCTAAAAAAACTGTCCCATGAGATCTGGTTAGAGTCCGAGCCGGGACAGGGAACGAAGGTCTATATCCGACTGGATGTAACAGAACGGGTGCATGAGTAAGTGCGTATATAAAAAGAAAGGAATATTATTGGCATGGAAGAATTATATCAGGCAATCGAGAATAAGATCAAAGAATCCGGGTATCCGAGAAGTGTATCCGGCAGGGAAGTCTACAATGACATCTGTGATCAGATCGATGGAAAAGAGAATGGCAGCTACATTCTGCTATCTAAGTTTGAAGAGGACGTTGTGTTTGAATATCATATTACGATCATGGACAGTGAATTTAACCTTGGTATCTTAACAATCAAGGCACCGGAAGGTGAATTTACGATGGATTTTGACGCCTAGACGGGAAGAAGGCAATTAAGAAAACGCTATACAGTTTCATTTCTTTTGTGCTAAAATAAAAGAGAATGAGCAAACAGTACAGGATATAATTGGAAGTATAGCAAAATGCGTATTAGAAAGAAAAAAGTAATTCTGCCTTTCCTGGTATTCCTGCTTGGAATATGCATTTTAGGAGGCATTGTATATGGAATCAGAAGCAACCAGCAAAAGCAGAGCCGGGCAAGTGCAAAGCTAAATGCCATGGCATATGCGGGACGTATGAAGACCGATTTTATGGAAGGAATCGGGATTACAGATACGTTAGAACAGATCCTGATCAGTGAAGATGGTGAAATTGATAAATTTTATCAGGTAGCGGAAGAGATGAAAACCGATTCAATCCAGAGCATCCAGATCGCACCGGATGGCGTGTAACTGAGATTTATCCGGAGACAGGCAATGATGCGGGCAAGATCGATCTTTTAAATGATCCGGATCGTGGAAAGATCTCACGCTATGCGAGAGATCATGATGTAATGATTATGCAGGGACCATTTGAGTTAAAGCAGGGTGGATACGGAATTGCGGTGCGTAACCCGGTATATCTCGACAACGAGGATGGATAAGAGTATTTCTGGGGATTTACGATTGTCATTATCCGTGTACCGGATATTTTTTCGGATTCTGTGCGCGCGCTTTCGAATTTTGGATATAATTATAAGCTTTCAAAGACCGTTGTCCCATGGGAGTCAACCTTCGGGAAGGTCTATGGATATGACGGAGATCTGAAGAATTCGGTTTCATACAATTTCGAAGTTGGCGGAAGCCAGTGGAAGTTAGAAGTGATGCCGAAAAGCGGCTGGGTTAACCGGGAGTATCTCTATGTGGTAATAGGTGGAGGAAGTCTGATTATACTGCTTCTGACCGGACTTACCAGAGCATTGCTGGTTCTTGATGAACACCGGAAGAAGTTTCAGCGGCTTGCAGCAACAGACAGCCTGACCGGGATTTATAACCGGCATGGATTCGAGGAACAGGTTACACAGTATCTGAAACAGAATCCGGAAAAGCACTGCATAGCGGCGCAGTTTGATATTGATGACTTTAAGTTTATCAATGATATGTATGGACATGCTTCCGGTGACAGGGCGTTGAAGATTCTGTCGAAAGGAATGCAGAAGTTTTTCCAGAAGGAAGCAGTGCTTGGTCGAAACGGAGGAGATGAATTCTGCATCTTTTTACCGGATTGTACTTATGAGGATGTAAAGCAGCAGATAGAAGCGTTTACGAAAATGGAGCGGAAGTTTACCTATGAAGGTGAGGAACACGCTTTTTACATTTCACTGGGATATGCAGAATATCCGTCCCATGCAGAAGATTATGCAAAGCTGATGCGGTGTGCGGATGCAGCACTCTACGAAGTGAAACTGCGTGGTAAGCATGGCTGTCTGGCATACCGTGAAGGACTCCGGTTAGAGATCCGGACACAGCTTGGGTTCGCCCTTAAGGATATCTCAGAGAATCTGCCGGGTGCATTTATCATCTACAAGGCAGATAAGGATAATGATGAGATCCTGTTTGCAAACCGAGAACTGATCCGGCTTACCGGATGCAAGGATATGGACGGACTGCTGGCATTTACGCAGGGCAGTTTCCGGAATCTGATCCGTGAGGATGAGCGGGAGATGGTAATACAGAGCATCTGGCGGCAGACAGAGGATGGTCATACGAACGACTATGTGTATTTCCATATGAGAAAAGAAGACGGAACGAGCCTACAGATCCTGGATCATGGAAGAATTGTGGAAAGTATATACTTTTTGTGGACTATAGACATATTTTCTATTAAGTGATAAAATATCTTTAGATATTTTATCACTTTTTTACTGTAATAGGAAAAAGTGAGCTTGCAGAGATGCACATTTTTTTACATACGGAATACCGTAAAGGAGAACACATATGAAAATACAAGACTTCACAGACATGGATAAATTCCAGGAGATCATGCAGAACTGGGCGAAGGCAACCGGACTCGCAACAGTTGCGGTTGATGCGGAAGGCAACTATTTGTCCGACTGCTATAATTTTACGGATTTCTGTATGAAGTATACACGTCAGAGCGCAGAAGGAAAAAAGCGTTGTGAAAAATGCGACAAGGAATGCAGTGGTGTTTACCACTGTCACGCAGGACTGATCGATTTTAGTCTTGATCTGATCTTAGATGGAGAAAAGCTTGGAGCCGTGATCGGTGGTCAGGTACTCCCGGATCATCCAGATGAGGATAAGTTCCGAGAGGTTGCAAGAGAGCTTGATATTAATGAGGATGCATATATTGCTGCATTAAAGGATGTCAATGTCCGTTCCGAGGAAGGAATCGAAGCAGCAGCGTATCTTCTTGGAGATGCACTCAATAACTGTATTCAGGCAGGTTACAATGAGAAATACCGCAATCATCTGATCGAGAACCTTTCCAGTGGAATTACAAGCTGTGAAAGCCTTGTTATGAAGATTGAATCCAATGTAGACCAGCTCAGCCGTATCCAGAAGAAGCAGAAGATCCTTGCACTGAATGCCAGTATCGAGGCTGCCCGTGCCGGAGAAGCAGGACGTGGATTTACGATTGTTGCGAATGAGGTTGAGAACCTGTCGAGAGACAGCAGTGCACTGAATGCCGATATTTCAGAGACAGTTGAACAGATCGCAGATGTGATCCATGAGCTTATGAATGCACAGCATATTCACTAACGGATAATAGAACAGATTCCCAATTATGACCGGATGTCGATGCGGGCAGTGGTCATGATTGGGATTTTTTTATAATCGGGATTTTTAATGATAGCAAATGCCGTTAGATGTTCTACGCATATTTCAAAAGTTGTGCTATACTTTTGTCAGATAAAGAACAAATGCGTAAGGAGCAGTGTCCGGAGAAACATCTGGATGTTGCAGCAGGCGGGTAACGATAGAAAATTTTTGAGGAAGGAAAGAAATATGGAATTACAAAAAGGAAGACCAGCGGATATTGCAGGAAGACTGGAAAAGGAAATTCGTACCTATGACTTATTAGATAAGCTTGGCGTCGCGTATGAGCGTGTGGATCATGCACCGGCAATGACCATGGAAGTCTGTCAGGAGATCGATCACATCTTGCAGGCAACGATCTGTAAGAATCTGTTTTTGTGTAACCGTCAGGAGACATCCTTTTATCTTCTGATGATCCCGGATACGAAGGTATTTCATACAAAGGATCTCTCGGTACAGATCGGCTCGGCGAGACTTTCCTTTGCAAAGCCGGAGTATATGGAGCGTTTTTTGGATATCACACCGGGATCGGTGTCTGTCATGGGACTGATGAATGATAAGGAGCACCGGGTACAGCTTTTAATTGATGAAGATGTATTAACCGGTGAGTACGTCGGATGCCATCCGTGTATCAATACGTCGAGTCTCCGTTTCCGGACAGCAGATCTGGTAGAGAGGATCCTGCCGGCTATGGAGCACGATTTTGTAAGAGTAAGGTTGTAATGCTACCATCTGACTAAAAATGATAAATGAAATGGAGATAGTGTGAAAGATATGAAGATAAAAAAGGTAGCAGTCCTTGGAGCAGGAGCCGTCGGTTCCTATGTGATCTGGGGACTTTCTAAGCGGGAGGATATCCGGTTAGGCGTGATAGCAGAAGGAGCGCGCGCGAAGCGGTTAGCGCAGGGCTGTAAGATCAATGATACAACTTATTATCCGGAAGTCTGGAGCCCACAGGAGGCAAGGGGAGCAGATCTTCTGGTCGTAGCTGTAAAATACGGCGCATTACCGGATGCGTTAGAGAGCATCCGTACGATCAAAGCGGAGAATACGACCGTTATGAGCCTGATGAATGGCATTGACAGTGAGGATGTGATCGCCGCAGAGGTTGGTGATGATAAGGTACTGCGTTCGCTGATCAAGGTGGCTTCCCATAAGGAAGATGACGGGTATTATTTTAACCCGGAAACTACGGTTGGGATTATCTTCGGGGAATTGAAAGAGCCATACCGGAGTGAACGTGTACAGGCAATCGAAGCACTCTTTGGTGATACCGGAATCCATTATCGTGTCACCGAATACATTCAGGAAGAAATGTGGAGCAAGTTCCGGCTGAATGTCTGCAACAACCTGCCGCAGGCAATCTTAGGTGCGGGCGTGGGCTGTTATGTAGACAGTATCCATATGAAAGCGATCAGCGACGGATTGCGCAGCGAATTAGAGGCGGTAGCGAAGGCAAAGGGAATCGATATGAGTAAGACAGATGCATCCTCCGGACGTGGAAGTGCAGTCCCGGCATCGGCAAGATATTCCACCTTGCAGGATCTCGACGCGGGGCGGCATACAGAGATTGACATGTTTTCCGGGGCATTGATGCGGATGGGAAAAGAGCTTGGCATACCGGTTCCATATAATGAATTTACCTATCACATGATCAAGGCAATGGAAGAAAAAAACGACGGGAAGTTTGATTATGCCGGAGACCGGGATAAGACGACCTGGGCAAAGTAAAATTAGATTTCCGTTTTTGCAAAGCATGCCGATGACGGGTGTGATAAACTGACGGATCATAAAGTCACGAAGACAGAAAAGAGGAATAGGCATGTATCTATGGATGACTGCGGCAGTCGCCGCATATTTTATCAAGGGTCTGTGTGGATTTGCCAATACACTTGTATTTACAACGATCTTAAGCTTTGGCACACCGAATGCGGATATCTCACCGATCGATCTTTTACTGGGGTATCCGTCGAATCTGCTGCTTATCTGGAAAAACAGAAAGAGTCTGGATCCGAAGGTGTTTCTTCCACTGGCGGCACTCGTACTTGCCGGAAGTATTCCGGGTGCGCTGCTTTTGAAAAATGTTGATACGCGCATGATCAAGCTGGTGTTCGGCGTTGTTGTGGCTGCACTTGGAGCAGAGATGATTCTGCGCGAATACAGCAGAAGAGGGGTGCGCTCATCAAGGCTTGCCCTTGCAGTGATCGGTGTGGCATCGGGGGTGCTTTGCGGGCTGTTTGGCGTAGGTGCATTATTAGCCGCCTATGTCAGCCGCGTAACAGAAAAAAGCAGTGCGTTTAAAGCTAACATCTGTGCCGTGCTGATCGTGGATAACACATTCCGCATGATTCTTTATGGTGCATTACATATCCTCACATTGGATGCGCTTAAGATGAGTCTTGTACTTTTTCCGTTTGGCTGCCTTGGGTTGTTTGCCGGAATGAAATGCAGCAGCAGGGTAAGTGACAAGGCAGTCCGCAGAGTCACCGCGGTTCTTCTGGTGCTTTCGGGAGTCTCGCTGATCTTAAAAAATCTGTAAATGAGGTGATGGCATGACAAAGCAGGAAATATGGAAGGCAGTTCAGAATTCAGATGCAAATTACGACGGTATATTTTTCTATGCAGTAAAGACGACCAGAATATTTTGCAGACCTTCCTGTAAATCAAAACTGCCGAAAAAAGAAAATATCTGTTACTTTGCATCTGCCAGACAGGCAAGGGATGCGGGCTTCCGTCCATGCAAACGGTGCAGGAGTGATCTGTTAGAATATGATCCAATGCATGAGATTGCTATAGAGATAAAGCAAAAGCTTAAGAATGCAATAGAAAATGAGCAGAATCAGGTCATGCAGCTGGATGATATAGGACTGACTCCTCGACGGCTGACCGATATTTTTAAACAGGAATATGGGATGACTCCGAAGGAATATATGGATACGCTCCGGCTGCGTAATGCGAGATACATGCTTGAAAAAACAGATAAAAAAATTATTGATGTGGCTTATGCATCTGCATTTACAAGTCTTTCCGCGTTCAATCGTTTTTTTAAAAAACATACGGGACAGACCCCGTCTGCATATAGGAGAATCTGTAAACAAAGTAAGGAGGAATGAGATTAATATGACAATCGCACAGATTATGAAGAAAATGATTGCCTTTTCGGAGGGCAATGTACATGACATTGACCACTTTATGAAGGTATGGACGTATGCAAAGACGATCGGTGAATTAGAGCAGATCGATGAGAAGACGCAGTATATTTTGGAAGTGGCTGCGATCACGCATGATATTGCATGTCCGTTATGCCGGGTAAAATATGGCAATACGAATGGAAAGTATCAGGAAGAAGAGGGAGGACCGTTAGTCACGGAATTTTTGTCGGATACAGGGATGACGAAGGAGCAGATCAGCCGCGTTTCTTATCTCGTCGGACATCATCATACGCTCACAGGGATCGAAGGAATGGATTATCAGATTTTGATCGAAGCGGATTATATTGTAAATGCCACAGAAAGTGGATACAGCAGGGAGAATGTAGGGAACTTTGTGGAAAAGATCATGAAAACAGGTAGTGGAAAAGAGATTGCAAGGGATATTTTGCTGACCAAGGAGAAATAGTTTTATGACGATCTTACAATTAAAATATGTGCTTGCCATAGCAGGGGCATCTTCCATGAGGGAAGCGGCAAGTAAACTATTTGTATCGCAGCCGGCACTTTCAGCTACCATTCGTGAGTTAGAGGATGAACTTGGAATAGAAATCTTTAAGAGAAATAACAAGGGAGTCATGCTTTTGTGAATACGGTAAAAAAATTCCCTGTAAAAAAGTTTGTCTATTCCGTAAATGAGACGAGGACGGATGAAGTATTAACAAATGTAAAGAATCTGAAAAGCGAAATCGGTGTGATCGCATATACAAGAACAAATGAAAATGTTATAAAAAAGTTATTCCGGGAATATCAATTAGATTTTTATCCGTTGATGGTACGTGATACTTTTGTATATGTTGGAAAGGAGCATCCGTTAGCGGACAGGCAGGAAGTTTCATTAGAGGATTTGAAGGATTATCCGTGTGTAAGCTTTGATCAGAACAGTGACAATGACTTTTATTTACCGGAGGAGGCTTTGGGAGATTATAAGTTTGAAAAGCTGATCAAGTCCAACGACCGGGCAACCTCGTCAGAGATTGTAGCAAAGCTGAATGGATATTCCATAGGAACCGGTATCATGACAGAAAGTGTTACTTTAAAGGATAGCTTCGTCACGATCAAACTGACCGAAGAAGATCCGCTTACAATCGGTTATATCGTCAGAAAAAATCATAGGCTGAGTGACATTGCTGAAGTATATATAGAAGAATTGCAAAAGTATAAGGAAGAGGGACTCTGATTGAGTTCCTCTTTTTGACTGTATTGGTTCGTTAGTGATAAGAAAAAGTTATCACAGACAATAAAACTTGGAAAATTGTCAGAAGAGATTCTGCATGATAATATTTAACCAATTCAATTAAGGAGAAAAAATATCATTAAAAGGAGGTCACAGCTATGAGTGAGATTAAAGAGAGCGCATTAGAGTTAATCGGAGGAACACCGATCCTGAAATTAAATGGGTACTCCAAAAAAAGAGAGATTACACAGGCAACTGTACTTGCCAAGTTAGAGTATCTGAATCCGGCAGGTTCCGTCAAGGATCGAATTGCATTGGCGATGATTGAGGATGCAGAAAAGAAGGGAACATTAAAACCGGGAGCAACCATCATTGAGCCTACCAGTGGTAATACCGGTATTGGTTTAGCGGCAGTAGCAGCAGCCAAAGGATACAAGGCTATTTTGACACTTCCGGATACCATGAGTGTAGAACGTAGAAATCTGTTGAAAGCATATGGAGCAGAACTGGTGCTGACAGAAGGTGCAAAGGGAATGAAAGGTGCCATTGCAAAAGCAGAAGAACTCAATAAGGAAATTGAAGGTTCTGTAATTTTAGGACAGTTTGTCAATCCGGCAAATCCGAAGATCCACAAGGAAACAACAGGACCTGAGATATGGAAACAGACGGATGGTAAGGTAGATATCTTCATCGCAGGTGTAGGTACAGGCGGAACGATTACCGGAGTTGGAGAATACTTAAAGGAGCAGAATCCAAATGTTAAGATCGTGGCAGTAGAGCCGGCATCGAGTGCAGTACTTTCTACCGGCACGCCGGGTGCACATAAGATTCAGGGAATCGGAGCAGGCTTTGTACCGGAGGTATTAAATACAAAGATATATGATGAAATCATTACGATAGAGAATGAAGATGCATTTGCAGAAGGAAAAGCATTTGCAGTATCAGAAGGTATTCTGGTTGGTATCTCATCCGGTGCAGCACTTAAGGCAGCAGAGATACTTGCAAAGAGACCGGAGAATCAGGGAAAAGTAATTGTAGCCCTGCTTCCGGATTCCGGAGACCGTTACTTATCGACACCGTTGTTTAATTCATAAACACAGAAATCCCGGGGAGGTGGGATTGTTGAGCCAGGAAGCAAAAACAATCAGAGAACAGAGATCTTACCTGACAGAGGTGGAACATTATGTGAACAATATGAGGTATGGAAGTGTCACATTGATCGTACAGGATGGCAAGGTTATACAGATTGATAAGACAGAAAAAATAAGAATCAGAAACTGACTGGAAAGACCAGAGGTTTTACGTGAATACATGATAAGACGTAAAATCGCTGGTCTTTTGTTATGAAAGATGAAAAGAAATCATAAAAACAGGATGCCGTAGCCGCTGGAATGGCATAGGTCTGCAAAGCTGAAGTTGGTGGTTCGAGTCCGCCCGGTATCGTTAACGACTGTGGAAGGTCGTATATAGAAGTAAGAAAGCAGGTGACATATGAGTAATACATACAAGGATTTGCAGAATTCCCATCCATGCTTTGGAGGACAAAAAAATAATGCCGGAAGGATTCATCTGCCGGTCAGTCCGGGTTGTAACATTGCCTGCAGGTTTTGTGATCGTACCTTAAATGATGTTGAGGAAAGACCCGGTGTTACATCGAAGCTTCTAAAGCCGGAGGAATGTGAAGATATATTAAGAAAAGCGTTAAAGATCTGTCCGGATATTAAGGTGGCAGGGATAGCCGGACCGGGAGATACGCTTGCATCCGATAATGCATTGAAGACCTTTGAGATCGTAAAAGAGAAGTTCCCGGATCTGATCAAGTGTATGAGTACCAATGGACTGCTGCTGAATGAAAGGGCAGAGGATGTGATCCGTGTAGGGATTGATTCACTGACAGTTACGGTCAATGCCGTAGATCCGGAAATTGAGAATCAGTTAAATGCTTATATCATCTATCATGGGAAAAAAATAGAAGGTGTGGAGGGTGCGAAGATCTTAATTGAAAACCAGCTGGCAGGAATACGGAAGGTTGCTGCAGCAGGGATCACGATCAAGGTCAATACCGTTCTGGTTCCGGAGATCAATGGGGAGCATATAGAAGAAATAGCGAAAACAGTAAAAGAGGCTGGTGCAAGTATCTATAATATCATTCCATTGATTCCACAGCACGAATTAAAGAATTATCAGGCACCGACCTGTGCGCAGATCGATCAGGCAAGGACGAGGGCATCAAAATATATAGATGTATTCCGCCATTGCCAGCACTGCCGGGCAGATGCCGTCGGTGTACCAGGTAAATCAGAATTCGGTGATCAGATCTATCAGCGCAGACTGAAGGTAAAGGAGACATTTTCACATGGATAGTCAGGAATACAGGGTAGCAGTGGCATCCAGCGATGGAATTGTAGTGAATAATCATTTTGGAAGAGCCAGAGACTTCTACATCTATCAGGTGGATCATACGGAACAAATTCATTTTCAGGAGAAAAGGAGTGTAATACCGGTATGTGATGGCGGTAACCATGATGATGATAAATTAGAAGAAAATATAAAAAAGCTGCAGGACTGTAATTATCTGCTGGTGAGCAGGATTGGCGGCGGGGCAGCAGCCATGGCAGAACGCTATGGAATAGAAAGTTATGAGATACCGGGGCTGATCCCTGATTCAATCGGACAGCTAACCAGGTACATTAAAATAAAAAAATTATTTGAAGATCAGAAAGGATAAAAAATGGGAGAATTAAGACAGATTGCAATTTATGGAAAAGGTGGAATCGGAAAATCAACAACAACACAGAATCTTACAGCAGGACTTGTAGAGCACGGAAAAAAGGTAATGGTAGTCGGCTGTGATCCAAAGGCAGATTCAACAAGACTGCTGTTAGGTGGTCTGGCACAAAAGACAGTCTTAGATACCATCCGTGAAGAAGGAGAAGATATTTCACTTGACCGGATTATGAAGGAAGGATACGGCGGAACAAAGTGTGTAGAATCCGGTGGACCGGAACCGGGTGTCGGCTGTGCAGGACGAGGAATCATTACATCGATCAATATGCTGGAAAATCTCGGCGCATATACCGACGATCTGGATTATGTCTTTTATGATGTATTAGGTGATGTAGTCTGCGGTGGTTTTGCAATGCCGATCCGTGAAGGAAAAGCAAAAGAGATCTATATTGTGGCGAGTGGAGAAATGATGGCACTTTATGCAGCCAATAATATTTCAAAAGGTATCCAGAGATATGCAAGAACCGGAGGAGTAAGACTGGGAGGAATTATCTGTAATTCCAGAAATGTTGACCGTGAGCTGGATCTTTTACGGGCTTTTGCAAAGGAACTGGGAACGAAGCTGCTTTATTTTGTACCGAGAGATAATATTGTGCAGCATGCGGAAATCAATAAAAAGACCGTTATTGAATACAGACCGGATTCCAGTCAGGCACAGGAGTACCGGAATCTTGCACAGGCGGTAATCGAGAATACAGATTTCGTTATTCCGACTCCGATGACACAGGAGAGACTCGAAGAGATCCTGATGGAATATGGAATGATGGAGCTGGCAGACGATTATAAGATTTAAGGAGGTACAGATTATGGGAATCAGTAAATCGATTGCAGAATTAGTCGGAAAAACGCCTTTACTGGAATTAAGCAATTATGAAAAAAAGCATAATCTGGAGGCAAGAATTCTGGTAAAGCTGGAGTATTTCAATCCGAATCAGAGCGTGAAGGACAGGATTGCGCTGGCAATGGTGGAGGATGCCGAAAGAAAGGGATTATTAAAACCCGGATATACCATTGTAGAAACTACCAGCGGAAACACCGGAATCGGTCTTGCAGCGATTGCAGCAAGCAAGGGATATAAATTCCGTGTATACATACAGGATCAGGTCAGCGAAGAACGCTTTAAGGTAATCCGGGCATTCGGAGGAGAGACGATCAAGCTTTCCGAGGAACCGGCGGTAGCAAAGACCTTAGAAGAGACCGGTGGAGATTTTGTAGCTGCAATTCAGGCGTTAAAGGAACAGGTGTTAGATAAAGAAAAGGATATATTCTTTGTAGATCAGTGTTCAAATCCTGCAAATCCAGCCATTCATGAAGCGACTACCGGACCGGAGATATGGCAGGATGCAGAAGGAAATGTGGATATCTTTGTGGCAAATGTGGGAACGGGTGGAACAATATCCGGTACGGGAAAGTACTTAAAGAGTAAAAATCCGGAACTGAAGATCATTGCCATCCAGCCGGGAGAAAATTCACTGCCAAGTGAAGCAAATCCGGCACCGGAAGAAATAACCGGAGTACATCCGTTTGAAGGAATACCGAAGGAACGTGTACCATCCACGATGAATCTGGACATCTACGACGAAAAGTTTGAGGTAGAGACCATAGAGGCATACCGGGCAGCAAGGGAAGTGGCAAAAACAGATGGTATTTTGATCGGAACCTCATCCGGAGCAGCCATTTATGCAGCAACAGAAGTAGCAAAACGCCCGGAAAACAGAGGAAAGACAATCGTTGCTGTTTTGCCGGATACCGGTCTTCGGTATCTTTCTACAAAGCTGTTTGAGGAAGAATATCAGGGATAGGAGAGTGTGAGATGCCAGTTAATTTATCCAATTCAAATGTAGCAACCAGAGAGAACCGAATCGGTTCCATTACCGGCTATGTCGGAACCTTAAAAGATTTAGCAACACAGAGTGAATGTGGAACGTTAAAAGGCTGTTCCAGATGCTTTTCACAATCAAGTACCTGTCTGTCCATGTGTGGATTATCGCAGTTGGCAGGAATCCGTGATGTGGCAATCATCCACCATGGTCCGGCAGGCTGTTCCGTAACCGGTGCAAACTCCTACTATATGTCAAAAGTAATGGCAAAAAAGAGGGGCGTTACCAGTGATACTGTTTATGTCGGAACAGATATGAATGAAAATGATACGATTTTTGGTTCTACGGAGAAGCTGAGAAGCATTATTTTAGATGTCAATAAGAGATATAAGCCAAAAGCGATCTTTGTGTCAAGCTCCTGTGCCACCGGTATTATTGGTGAAGATATTGACAGTATCGTAGATGAAGTCAGGGACGAAGTAGGTGTACCGATTGTGGCAGTACATTGTGAAGGCTTTAAGTCGAGAATCTGGGCAACCGGTTTTGACATCTCTGATCATGCAATCCTGCAGGAAATCGTAAAGCCACCGCGGGAAGGGGTTAAGACCAACAAGATCAATTTTAAGAATTTTTATGAAAGTGCGAGACCTGAGATCATTGAAATGTTTGCGGAATTCGATCTCGAACCGGTATTTTTATATTGCAATGCTACGATCGAAGAACTGTCGCATCTTTCGGAAAGTATTGCAACGACATGTATCTGTGGTACGCTGGGCAATTATCTTGGGAATGCGCTCGAAGAAAAATATGGTGTTCCATATGTCAGAAGTATTAACCAGTGTGGAATCACCGGATTTGAGACATGGCTGCGGGAAATTGGCAAAGTGACCGGACGCAGTGAGAAAATAGAGCATTATATTGCAGAGCAGCGGAAAATTTATCTCCCACAGATCGAAGAGATCAAAAAGGAACTGAAAGGACTTACGGCAGTGCTTGGTATGGGTCCCGGCTATACCTTTGAGGTATCAAGAGTGTTAGATGAGCTTGGTATCAAGGTCGTATGGGCACTCGCATGGCATTACGATAAAAAGTACGAAAATGGAGATGTCCCACCTTCCATGAAATATTTATTAGATCACGATATAGATTTTGAAGCCAGTGTTGCGGATCAGCAGAATTACGAGGTCATGAATATTTTAAATAAATATAAGCCGGATATGTATCTGTCGCGTCATCCGGGTTCTACGGTATGGGCAATTAAGAATGGAACACCGGCAATTTATGTCGCAGATGAATATATGATCTTTGGATATAAACATACGCTGGAGTTTGCAAAGACGATCCTGGATGCAATTCGTAACCGCAGCTTTGAAGAAAATCTGGCAAAGCGTTCGAAGCTTCCATACACAGACTGGTGGTATCAGCAGAATGTGGATACATTCCTAGAGGAGGCGAAGTAAATGGCAAAACTTTTAGACAAACAAAGATATAAATGTGCGCTTGGTGCAATGCAGACCGTTCAGGCAATCGAGCATGCACTCCCAATTCTTCATTCAGGACCGGGCTGTGCGCAAAAGCTTTCGGAAAGTACAGGAAGTTCCGGATACTTTTCCCCAAACATTTTTCCTTGTACCAGTATCAATGAAAAGGATGTGGTATTTGGTGGAGTAAAGAAGTTAAATTCTACGATCGAGAATGCATTAAAGGTCATTGATGCAGATCTTTATATCGTTCTTACCGGATGTATCCCGGAGATTGTAGGGGATGATTCCGGGGAGGTGGTATCTCGGTTTCAGGAGGCAGATAAGCCGGTCATCTATGCACCGACGGCAGGTTTTAAAGGTAATAATTATAAGGGACATGAACAGGTCGTTGACGCGATCATTACCCAGTATCTGAAAAAGTCAGACCATACGGAAAAAGGGCTTGTAAATATCTGGGCGGATGTTCCTTATCAGGATCTGTTCTGGCTGGGAAATATCAGGGAACTGGAGAAACTGATCCGTGAGCTGGGACTTACACCAAATACGATTTTTGGATTCCACCGGGGAATAGACAATATTAACAAAATCCCGGAAGCAGAATTTAATCTGTTGGTATCTCCATGGGTAGGTCTTGGAAATATGAAGAAAATGGAGCAGAAGTTTGGCATTCCATACCTGCATTATCCGACGCTTCCGATTGGTGCAACGGAGACAAGTAAGTTCTTAAGAGCCGTAGGTGAATTCGCAGGGGTTGCAAAGGATAAGGTAGAATCCGTAATCAGGGAGCACGAGGACTATTATTACTATCTGATTGAACGGTATGCAGATCTGTTTCTGGAAAATCGTGTAATCAATAAGCAGTTTTCTGTTATTGCAGATGCCCAGTATGCATTGGGTATTACCAAGTTCCTGGTCAATGATCTTGGGCTTGTTCCGGCAAAACAGTTTGTTGTGGATGATACACCGAAAAGCTACAGAGACCGGATCATAGAAGAATTCCGGCAGCTTAATTTCGGGCTGGAGGCAGAAGTGTCCTTTGAAACGGATGGCTATAAGATCCATGAGGAGATCAGACAGCATGATTATCATGGTTATCCACTGATTCTTGGCGGATATTATGAAAAAAAGGTCAGTGAGGAGCTGAAAGGAAACTTCTTAAATATTTCATGGCCGGTACAGGATAAGGTGGTCTTAGATGACTTTTACGTGGGATATACAGGAGGTATCCGGTTAATTGAAGATATTTATACAGTAGCGGTACAGAGATTTAATTAAAAGAGAAAAAAACTGCCTGTGGGTCTTTGCAAAAAGCCACAGGCTGTTGTTGTAGACGGAAGGTGATGATTTGGGTTATAAGATTGCAGTTGGTTCATCTGACGGGGTGAATGTCGATTTAAAGTTTGGCGAGGTAACAAGATTTCTGATCTATGAAGTGACGGATGAGATCCGGTTGACAGAAGAAAGAATTGTTACGGCTGATGTGGCAGATCAGACGCAGAAGCAGGAAGCATGTAAGGATACAGGCTGTGGGAACGGCTGTAGTGGAAACGGAAGTGGCTGCAGCGGATCTTCCGATGTTCTTTCAAAAGTATCATTGATTGAAGATTGCAGATGCGTAGTGTGTAAAAAAATAGGATTTCAGGCACAAAAGCAGTTTGAGAAAAAGGCGATTTCAGTATTTGACGTAGAGTGTGGAATCGAGGATGCCTTGGAGAAAATTACGTTTTATTACAATAAAATAGATAAGCATGAGTCGCTTTATGCAGGAAGGAAAGAAAAATAATATGGCGAATATACAGTATTCCGGGGTGCGGGAAAGCAGACCGGGAAGAGTCAATGATCTGGGAACAACTGGAAAAGAAGCTGCGGAAAACTATAAAAAGGGCTGTCTGAAAAGGGCAGACAGAAGCTTTGCGCAGGGACTGCAATGCCAGCAGATCAACAGTATGGCAGCATTGATGTCGCTGGAGGATTCTGTTTTTATTTCACATTCTCCACAGGGGTGTGTAGGATGTGCGATTATGGCAGTAGACATGTATCGTGTGGGACAGATCCACAGAGGAATCCGGAATGTTAAGAACCCACGTCTTCTGGTAACGAATATTGATCAGAAAAGTGTGGTATTCGGTGGCGAGACAAAATTAAGACAGACGGTAAAGCTGGCTGTCGAGCGTTATCATCCGAAAATGGCATTTATCTATGCATCCTGTGCATCCGGTATTATCGGAGACGATATAGATGCGATCGCAGCTGACTTACAGGCAGAGTACCCAGATACAATTATGATACCGATCCATTGTGAAGGCTTTAAATCAAAGATCTGTGCATCTGGATTTGATGCTGCATTTATTTCGATCAATAAGTATATATTGAAAAAACAGCAGGTGGAAAAACAAAAGGGACTGATCAATCTGTTTGCACCAACGACAGTCAGTTATGCGGATCAGAAGGAAATGGAGCGGATGTTAAAGCTGATCGGTGCAGAAGTCAATTACATCCCATTTTATAGTTCGCTGGAAAAGATTAAGCGTATTCCGGCAGCAGAGGCTTCTACATCTATCTGCAAGGTATTTGCAGATGAATTTATGAAAACATTATGGGAAGATTATCAGATTCCATATTCCCATACAGTGATGCCGATCGGAATCCGCAATACGGATAAGTGGTATCGTGGAATTGCAAAAGTGCTAGGAAAAGAGACAGAGGTAGAGACGATCATTGCAGAAGAACATAAGAGAATAGAACCACTGGTAGCAGAGCTGAAGAAAAGATTAGAGGGAAAGCGGGTTTTTATCTGTGGTGGTACAGGCCGTTCGTTTGCAGCGGCAGCATTGATTGATGATTTTGGGATGGAGCTTGTCGGTTTGGAGACGCCTACCTATGATGAGAATGCGCAGACAGATATTGAATATCTGAATGACATCCACAAGAATTATGTAGTGGATATTGCCAATATGCAGCCGTTTGAACAGGTAAATCTGTTACATAAATTAAAACCGGATGCTTTTATCGGTGTTCCGGAATGGGCTGCAAGACTGGGAATTCCAACAACACACGTATTAGATGGAAAAAGACCGACGATGGGATATGACGGATTACTGTTTCTGGGAAACAAGATTGCAGATCAGTTAGAGAATCCGGGATTCAATAAAAAGCTGGCAAAACATACCAGACTGCCATATAAAGATACGTGGTATCAGGAAGATGCCTTTAAATATATTGAGAAGGGAGGAAAATAAGATGTCACAGATTATGGAAAATCCAAAGGGTGGATGTGTGCTGGCTGGAATCAATGCTGTCTTAGGTGCAATCGATAAGGTTTGTCCGATTTATCATTCAGGACCTGGCTGTTGTATGCAGACAACAGCAGCGGATCAGGGACAGTCCGGACATAAAAGCTCCTGTTTTGTCAGCAGTGTGTCAATCCCTTCCAGTAATATGCTTGAAAAAGAAGTGGTATTTGGCGGTATCAATAAGCTGCGGACAACGATACAGGGCGCGGTTGATATTATGGATGCGGATGCATATTTTGTGCTTACCGGCTGTACAGCGGGAATTATCGGAGATGATATTGTAAGTGTTACCAATGAATTTAAGGAGCAGGGCTATCCGGTATATCCGATTGAAACACCGGGATTTGCAGGAGACAGTAATCTGGGGTATGAAACAGTCTGGAATACGTTTCTGGATCAGGTCATTGAACACGATGTACCAAAGGATGAGAAGCTGGTAAATATATTCGGAATCGTTCCATATCACGATCCATTCTGGAGTGGAACCTTAGAGGAAATTGACCGGATTCTTTCGAAGCTTGGTCTAAAGGTAAACACATTCTTTACAAAGCATCAGAATATAGAAGATATACGGAAATGCTCTGCTGCGGCGTTAAATATCATTGTCAATCCGTGGCTTTTTCAGGGACCGGCAAAAAAGTTCGAGGAAAAATTCAATGTTCCGAGTATCCGTATACCGGGACTGTTTATTGGTGCAACGGATACAACCAGGTTTCTCAGGACGGTTGCCGATGCCTTAAAGCTTGATGAACGTATTGTGGAGGCTGTGATCAGGGAGGAAGAAGATTATGTGTACAGCTATCTGGGACAGGCAATCGGTGTCGTAAGCTGGAAGCGTTTTGCGGTTGTGGCAGATGCAGGTAATGCTGTGGGATTCTGCCGTTACCTGGCAAATGACTACAGCTTTACACCGGTGCTTGTCATTATTTCCGAACCGATATTCCGTCAGGAGGACAAGGAACGGATCATAAAGGAAATACAGGACTTAGAGTATGCAGCACCGCCAAAAGTCCTGTTTCTTACAGATCAATACGAGATTAATAAGGCAATACGGGAGGAGGAGAAAGAGATTACGCTGCTGGTTGGCAGCAGTAATGAACGTGAAATAGCACTGGAAAAGGATATACAGTTTATATTGGGAGCTTTTCCGATGAATGAGCGACTGGTATTTAATCGTACTTATGCAGGATATAGGGGAAGTCTGACGTTTACCGAAGATATTTACGATAATAATTAGGATAAAAACCGGTATCTTACAAGAAGGTGAGATTGCAAAAAATAGTTTGCGGTCAGATTGATATATGTTTTCAAATAGTATATACTAAGTATATACTATTTGAAAGGAGAAACGGTATGCAGGCACAGATAAAAGAATGGGGCAACAGTCAGGGAATCCGGCTGCCAAAGGAAATATTAAAGGATGCAGGAATTTCATTAAATGATGTTTTAGAAGTCACTGTGTTAAATGGTGTAATTATGCTGGCAAAACCATTTCGCCATAAAACATTAGAAGAGAGAGCAAAGGAGTTTGACGGAAAGCTTATGCTCGATGGTGAGTATGTGTGGGGTGAACCGGTTGGAAGAGAGGTATGGTAATGGATTTTGTGCATCAGGGTGATATTTTAAAAATAGAGAAATACAGCATCCGGTATTAGTCGCAAGTAAAGATTTCTTCAATACCAGTGGTGAAATAATCGGATGTCCTATTTTTAAGAATTCAACCCCCGGACCTCTTCATATATGGACATCAGCCGGGAATACAGAAGGATATATTCAGTGTGAAAAGCTTGCATTATTAGATTTATCTGTCCGTGGTCATAAAAAGATAGATCATTTACCTATTTCTGAAATGATGAATATATCGGATGCGATTCAGGGAATTTTCGAATATGTGTAAGGTGATTGCTAGGATCACAGATGCGGATAAAATAGATTATCTGTAAACAATCGAAACCGGTATCTTACAAGAATGTAAGATTGCAAAGGAAAATGTAAGCCAAATCGATGGCTTGCATTTTTTTTTTTTGTTATCATGGTTACAGTCAGAAAACATGAGGAACATAAAGGAGGCAGTTATGGCAATCTTAGAAGTAAAGAATCTGAAGAAAATATATACAACACGTTTTGGCGGAAATCAGGTGCAGGCGTTGAGCAACTTAAGTTTTTCGGTAGAAGAAGGCGAATACGTTGCGATCATGGGGGAATCCGGTTCCGGTAAAACAACGCTTTTAAATATCTTAGCGGCACTCGATAAGCCGACAAACGGTCAAGTGCTTTTAAATGGAAAAAACATCGTAACGATCAAAGAAAAAGAGATCTCCGCATTCCGCAGGGAGAATCTTGGATTCGTCTTTCAGGACTTTAACCTGTTAGATAACTTTTCACTGAAGGACAATATTTTTCTTCCACTCGTATTATCCGGGGCACAGCCGGAGGAGATGGAAAAACGGCTTGCACCGATCGCACGCCAGCTTGGGATCACAGAGCTGTTAGAGAAGTATCCATATGAGGTATCCGGTGGACAGAAGCAGCGTGCGGCAGTCGCAAGAGCACTGATCATAAAGCCGCAGTTGATCCTTGCAGATGAGCCGACCGGTGCGTTAGACTCGAAGGCAACCGACAGTCTGCTCGCACTGTTTAATGAGATCAACGATGACGGACAGACGATCCTGATGGTTACCCACTCCACGAAGGCAGCAAGCCATGCAAAGCGTGTGCTCTTTATCAAGGATGGCGAAGTCTTCCATCAGCTTTACCGTGGCAACATGAACAACGAACAGTTATATGCAAAGATTTCCGATACACTGACAATGCTTACGACAGGTGGTGAACAGCATGAATAAGGGACTTTATACGAAGCTTGCATTTACAAATATCAAAAAGAACGGAAAGTTCTATCTTCCGTATATCCTGACCGGAATCCTTACGGTTGCAATGTTTTATATTATGCTTGCATTACAGGGCAATCCAGGCTGGACGGGAAAAAGAGGTGCAGAAGATATCCGGCTGATCCTTGCCTTTGGAACAGTTATCATTGGTTTCTTTTCCGTGATCTTCCTGTTTTATACGAACAGCTTTATAATGAAACGGAGGAAAAAGGAACTGGGTGTTTACAATATCCTCGGTATGGAGAAAAAGCATCTGGCAAGAGTCTTATTTTTCGAGACACTCTTTGTTGCAGTTGCAGCCATTGGCGGAGGCCTGATCACAGGTGTGCTGTTTAATAAGCTGATGTGTATGTTGCTCTATCAGTTGATGGGATATGACAGTGGAATCGGCTTTTATATATCAGGGGATGGTGTTTGGATCACGCTGCTTTTGTTTGCGGGAATCTACCTGCTGACACTGCTCTATGATCTGTTACAGATTAAGCTTGCGAATCCGATCGAACTGCTTCATGGCGGAAATGTCGGTGAAAAAGAGCCAAAGACAAAGGTATTTCTTGCAATTATTGGCGTGGTCTGCATCGGAGTGGGCTACTATATTGCAATCACAACGAAAAGTCCGATTGATGCATTGTCTCTGTTTTTTGTGGCAGTTCTTTTGGTTATCATCGGAACCTACAGCCTGTTTACGGCAGGAAGCATTGCTTTTTTAAAGCTGCTCCGCAAGAATAAAAAGTTCTATTACAAGAGCAGACATTTCACCGCAGTTTCCGGTATGATCTATCGTATGAAACAGAATGCGGTTGGTCTTGCAAACATCTGTATCTTATCAACGATGGTACTCGTTATGGTATCTACAACGGTCAGTATGTATCTTGGTATTGACGATGAATTAGATTCCCGTTATCCGACGGAGCTTTCCGTTTATGCAAGATACACGGATAATGTTGAAGGAACAGATAAACTGAATACGATCGTAAAGGATGCGGTCGCAGACAGTGGAAGAAAGATCACAAAGGCAGAATGCTATGCATATCTTACGATTGCAGCCAGACAGGACGGAAACCATATCAGCTACAGAGGGGATATGCAGTCGGCAACCGCCGGCAGCCTGACACTTTTAAAGTTTATGACCGCAGAGGATTATGAACAGATCTTAGGTGGAAAGACACCAGAGTTAGGTGGTCATGATGTCGTTCTCGTTACCGATGGACAACAGGAGGAAATGGATACCTTATGGCTTGGGGATGTCGAATATCAGGTCTTAGATCATGAGAAGTTAAAGGAACTCGATGTTGATTTTGTAAATGAATATTATTATGTGATCGTAAAGGATCAGGCAGCGATGCAGGAGATCAACGAAGCACAGCGGGCGGCTTCCGGGGAAAGCACCAGCTACATGAGTTATCAGATGTTGATCGATATAGATGGAACTGCCGAAGAAAAGCTGGAATGCAGAGATCGTATAGATGAGGTACTGACACCGGAATCCGCAAAGGAATACTATTCTTCGATCATGTGTGAATCCCGTCAGTATAATGCAGACAGCTTCCAGCAGATGTATGGAGGATTATTCTTCTTAGGAATCTTCCTTGGAGCAATGTTCTTAATGATCACCGTACTGATCATCTTCTATAAGCAGATTTCGGAAGGTTATGAAGATAAGGAACGTTTTGCGATCATGGAAAAGGTCGGAATGAGCAACGCGGAGGTCAAGGCAACCATCCGTTCACAGGTACGGATCGTATTCTTCCTGCCGATTGTTACCGCAGCAGTACATGTTGCGGCAGCATTCCCGATGCTGGTACGTCTGCTTGCGTTGTTAAACTTAAGCAATGTAGCTCTGTTTGCAGGATGCCTTGCCGGAACGGTTCTGGTATTTGTTGCAATTTATCTGCTGGTATTTACCCTGACCTCAAGAAGCTACTATAAGATCGTAGGGGAGCAGGTCTGATACACGAAAAAAGCCTTGAAGAATTCCTGAAAACATATTACAATAGCCCATAGGTAAGGAAATTGTGTCCATACAGGAAAGAGGGCGTTTAGCGTGATGAAGGAACAGATACAGGATGGTTTAAACTGTGATTTCTCTGACATTCAGGAGAGCTTCAAGGAGAAGCATGAACAGATGAAAGAGAACATCCGTGAGAACATCAAGGAGAATATACCTGCCAATGTGCAGGAGAACATCGAGCAGTTCAAGGTGAAGCGCACCAGCAGACAGTATGCAAGAATGATGGCTGGAGGAATGTGCTCGCTGATCGGAACACTGCTTGCCATCTATGTCGCAGGCTGGCTGATGTTATTTGTCCCGGTCAAGGAAGCATTCACCGCATTCATGGTTGGTGCATTGACGAAAAAGATGGTGATCACCACTGCGATCAAGTGTGCACTTTCCCTGACAACAGGTGGTGCGATCTGGTGTGGCGGCTATATCTTAAGCCGCAAGTGCATCGGATATGAAGAAGCGTAGTAAGGTATCAGTTGATACAGGAAAACAGAATGATGTGTCCATGTAGAAAAAGCTGCCGCACGATTGTGCGGCAGTTTTTTTTCTTTATAGGATTCGGGTGTCAAAAGGTGCTTTATAAAAAATGAAAGGGCAGAATGCGCACCTCGCGGAGAGGAAGATTATGCGATGCATCCGCTCGGGCGCGGGAGTGTGCGGCAAGCGCACACTTCATTTCGTAATTGATGACGGCAGCTCATTGCTGAATGAAGCAGGGTATGACTAAAATCAGTTTGCCATTTCATAAATGCACCTGGATATATGGAATACTGGGATATAGGGTGCAGAAAATCAAAGAAACAGAGCTTAAAATGCACCCAATCAGAGTAAAAGCAGATAGTCAGGGTGCAAGGAAATGTATAAAAGTGATAGAAACGTGCACCCAGTCAGGAAGAAGCCATGTAGTCAGGGTGCAGAAAACGCAAAAAGTGGTGGGGAAATGCCATTGGGTGTAGGATGATTTATGACTCAAGTCGAAAGATATGCAATCTAAGTCAAATTATAATTCTCGCCTGACTGGAATCCTATGACTTAAAACGAAAGATATGTGATCTAAGTCAAATTATAATTCTCGCCTGACTGAAATCTTATGACCTA
>CACZPJ010000012.1 GCA_902782995.1 uncultured Lachnospiraceae bacterium
CAGAAGCGATAAGAATATTGCGGCATGTTTCTTTGTATGGTAAAATAAGGAACGTAAGCAATGCGTAATTATGATATATGTGATATATCGTATTGTCGATAGACAATACAGGTAGATAATACAAATAGAAAGGAACGCTATGACGGTATTAATTAAAAACGGACATGTGATAGATCCGGCAACTGCCACGGATGAAGTCACAGACATCCTGATCGAGGATGGTGTCATCGTAAAAAGAGAGAAGAACTGTAAGGCAAAGGCAGATGAGAAGATTGATGCGAAGGGCTGTTATGTCATGCCGGGATTCATTGATCTGCATGTGCATTTAAGAGATCCGGGCTTTACGGAGAAGGAGACGGTAGAGACCGGAGCAAGGGCAGCGGCAAGAGGCGGTTATACAACGATCCTTGCGATGCCGAACACCAAGCCGGTCGTTGACGATGCGGATGTTGTGAATTATGTTCATCAGAAGGCAGCAAACCTCGCACTTGTCAATGTGTTACAGGTTGGTGCAGTCACAAAGGGACAGCAGGGCAAGGAGCTTGCAGACATCGTAGGAATGGCAGAGGCAGGAATCCCGGCGATCAGCGAGGATGGAAAGTCTGTGATGAATGCAAAGTTAGCGCGTGAAGCGATGATGGTAGCTGCAAAGTGTGGGATTCCGGTACTTGCACACTGCGAGGACATTAATCTGGTCGATGGCGGCTGTGTCAATGCGGATGAACATACACGTAAGATCGGTCTTAAGGGAATCACGAATTCCGTGGAGGATGTGATCATTGCAAGAGATATTATGTTAGCACAGGATACCGGTGCACATCTCCATCTCTGCCACTGCTCGACGAAGGACAGCGTGATGATGGTGCAGCTTGCAAAAGAACAGGGCGTATCGGTTTCCGCAGAAGTATGTCCGCACCACTTTACATTGACTTCTGAGGACATCGTACCGGAGAATACGAACTATAAGATGAACCCGCCGCTTCGTACCGCAGAGGATGTGGAAGCACTCCGCAAGGGCTTAAAGGAAGACATCATGGATGTGATTTCTACCGATCATGCACCGCATACGGCAGATGATAAGAATACGACGATGCAGCGTGCACCATTTGGAATTGTCGGCTTAGAGACAGCGGCAGCCCTGACACACACGGAGCTTGTGCTTGGCGGGTATCTGACACCGATGCAGATGGCAGAGAAGATGAGCTATAATCCGGCAAAGGTGATCGGGCTTGATAAGGGAAGTCTTGCAGAAGGCAAGGAAGCGGATATTGTGATCTTCGATCCGAAGAAGACCTATAAGATCGACAGCAGCAAGTTCTGGTCAAAGTCTAAAAATACACCGTTTGACGGACGTGAAGTTACCGGAGAGGTGAAGATGACCTTAGTAGCCGGCAGGGTGGTATATGACTGCAAGGACCAGACACCGATGCAGAAGGCGCAGACGGTTACCCATAAGGCAATGACGGGCGGACGCTAGACAGATCAAATAAAACAGAAGCAGAAAGGCACAGATATGATTAACAAATTAGTAGAGAAGATAAAAAAGACCAATGCACCAATCGTTGTTGGATTAGATCCGATGTTATCCTATGTTCCGGAGCATATCCAGAAAAAGGCATACGCAGAATATGGTGAGACCTTAGAGGGAGCAGCAGAGGCAATCTGGCAGTTCAATAAGGCGATCGTCGACAGCACTTACGATCTGATCCCGGCAGTCAAGCCACAGATCGCAATGTACGAACAGTTTGGAATCCCGGGACTTGCAGCATTCAAAAAGACCGTAGATTACTGCCACGAGAAGGATCTGGTTGTGATCGGTGATGTAAAGCGTGGAGACATCGGCTCAACTTCCGCAGCTTATGCTGTCGGACACCTTGGTAAGGTACAGGTAGGAAGTAAGCAGTATGCAGGCTTTGATGAAGACTTTGCAACGGTCAATCCATATCTTGGATCGGATGGAATCAAGCCGTTTGTGGATGTATGTAAGGAAGAAAAAAAGGGATTATTTATTCTGGTTAAGACCAGCAATCCATCGAGTGGTGAGTTCCAGGATCGTCAGATCGATGGAAGACCGCTGTATGAGTATGTTGGTGAGAAGGTCGCTGAGTGGGGCGCAGACTGTATGGGTGATTCCTATAGCTACATCGGAGCTGTAGTCGGTGCTACTTATCCGGAAGTCGGCAAGGTACTTCGTAAGGTGATGCCAAAGAGCTTTATCTTAGTACCGGGATATGGTGCACAGGGCGGCAAAGGTGCAGATCTGGTTCATTACTTCAATGAAGATGGCTTAGGTGCGATCGTAAATTCCTCCCGTGGAATTATTGCAGCATATAAGAAGGAAGAATATGCAAAGTTTGGTGCAGAGAATTTTGCGGATGCCTCCAGACAGGCAGTGCTTGACATGATCGAGGATATTGACGGAGCATTAAAGGCAGCAAAATAAGTTTCATAAGACAAAGTTCGGGAATGGAGAATAAGGATGGCAGAGAAATTTAGAGAACAGGCAATTATTATCCGCCAGGAAGAGATTGCAGATGATATCTACAGTATGTGGCTTCGGACGGAACATATCGCGGAGTATGCGAAGGCAGGACAGTTTATATCGATTTATTGTAACGACGGAAGCAGAATCCTGCCAAGACCAATCAGTATTTGTGAAATTGACAAGGCAGATGGTGCGCTTCATCTGGTCTACCGTGTGGCAGGAAAGGGAACGCAGGAATTCTGCAAGCTGCATACCGGTGCACAGCTTACGATCGTAGGCCCGCTCGGAAACGGTTTTCCGAAGAAGAGCCAGAAGGCATTTATCATCGGAGGTGGAATCGGAATTCCTCCAATGCTTCAGCTTGCAAAGGAATTAGACTGTGAGAAACAGATCGTCTTAGGATATAGGGATGAGCTGTTTTTGGTAGAAGAATTCAAAAAGTATGGCAGTGTCTATCTTGCAACCGAGGATGGCAGTGCCGGTACAGAAGGAAATGTGTTAGATGCGATCCGTGAAAACGGTCTGTCTGCGGATATTATCTATGCCTGTGGCCCGATGCCGATGTTACGTGCCTTAAAGGCATATGCGATCGAGCATGACATCGAATGCTGGATCTCTATGGAGGAGCGTATGGCATGCGGAATCGGTGCATGTCTTGCATGTACCTGTCAGTCGAAGAATAAGGACGAGCACAGCAATGTCAACAATAAGAGAATCTGTAAGGAAGGTCCTGTTTTCCGTGCAAGGGAGGTGGAGTTCTAATGAATACAAGCGTTAATATTGCAGGAGTTACATTTAAGAATCCGGTTATGACAGCCTCCGGAACATTCGGCTCCGGTGCGGAATACAGTGAATTCGTTGATCTGAACCGCCTTGGTGCGGTTGTAACGAAGGGTGTTGCCAATGTACCGTGGCCGGGCAACCCGACACCGCGTGTAGCTGAGGTGTATGGTGGAATGTTAAATGCGATCGGTTTACAGAATCCGGGAATCGATCTGTTTATTGAGCGTGATATTCCGTTTTTAAAGCACTATGATACGAAGATCATTGTGAATGTATGTGGAAAAACAACCGAGGATTACTGCGAGGTTGTGGAAAGATTAGCCGATCAGCCGATCGATATGATGGAGATCAATATCTCCTGCCCGAATGTCAAGGAAGGCGGAATTGCATTTGGTCAGGATCCAAAGGCAGTAGAAGCGATCACAAGAGAAGTGAAAAAATATGCAAAACAGCCGGTGATCATGAAGTTAAGCCCGAATGTAACAGATATTACGACGATGGCAAAGGCAGCGGAAGCAGGTGGTGCAGATGCCCTTTCCCTGATAAATACCTTAACCGGAATGAAGATTGATATTCACAGACAGCAGTTTGCACTGGCAAATAAGACCGGTGGCATGTCCGGCCCTGCAGTACATCCGATCGCTGTCCGTATGGTTTATCAGGTGGCACAGGCAGTAGATCTTCCGATCATCGGAATGGGCGGTATCATGAATGCAGAGGATGCGATCGAGATGATCTTAGCGGGGGCAACCGCAGTATCCGTTGGTACGGCAAACTTTACGAATCAGACAGTCACAACCGAAATCGTGGACGGAATTGAAGAATATATGTCACGCTATGGCGTGGATGATGTCTGTGAACTGATCGGTGCAGTACACGAATAGAAAGAAGAACATATCTCATATAGAAAAAGAGGTAACTTACTAGGATGTATTCCATGTAGGTTACCTCTTTTTGCAAGTTACCTTTTTTGGGTGGTAAATGGCAAGTTTTGGGTCGGCAGAAGAATTGAAATGATATTTTGGATGCAGTAAAATATAAATAGAATGAAATTAGGGGTGAGTAACAGGAATAATGAAACAGAAACATACAGCAACGATTTTCCGGAGAGTATGTATTCCGCTTTTTGTCGTGATGATTCTGGAATATGCCATGTTTTACTTCGTAACGGTGCATGGGCATATCCTGCGTACGCTGAATGAGAATGCGGCAGACATATTAACGGAATGTGTTGAGAACCGGAAGAATGAACTGCAGGCACATTTCAGCAGTGAATGGACGGATCTAAGAACTTATCAGCAGGAAGTGAATGCGGTCTATAACCGGTATGTAAGAACGGAAGAAAAGCCGCTTTATACAGATGAGAACAGGCAGAAGCTGTTTTTGAAGGATATCTCGGATACATTGATTACGATGTTACGGAACGATTCTGTGAATGGAGCATTTGTGATCCTGAATAATTCTGGAGTATGTCCGACGATTACAGATTACAAGCAGTCTTATTATGGACTGTGTGTGCGGGATTATGACCAGACAGCGGCATATACCGACCGCGAAGATCTGTTGATGGTACGCTGTCCATCTTCGATCGCAGCAGACATCCGC
>CACZPJ010000013.1 GCA_902782995.1 uncultured Lachnospiraceae bacterium
CATTGCTATTTTATTTTAACTTCTTTTTCAGACGCTGTAAGGCGTTGTCGATCGACTTGGGTTCTTTTCCCATGAGTTCTGCGATCTGGACATAATCATAACCCTGTAAGTAATAGGTCAGCACCTCTTTTTCTAACGCACTTAAAGTATCTGCGACCTTCTTCTGGAATGCAAGCAGATTCTCCTGATTGATCACGATCTTTTCCGGGTCTAATTCATCCCTGGAATGGATTGCCTGTTCTAAGTGCATCCCTTCAGCATCCTCCGAATCTGCATAGAGCGGAATATAGGAATTGAGTGGTGCATGTTTTTTTCGCTGGGATGCCTCTACTGCCGTGTACATCTGTCTTGCAATGCAGAGATCTGCAAAATGATAAAAAGAACTCTCTTTATCTTCCCTGTAATCGCGGACTGCCTTAAACAGTCCGATCATACCCTCCTGTATCAGGTCATCGGTATCCCCGCCGATCAGATACAGTGCTTTTGCCTTTTTGCGTACCAGATTCTTGTACTTATTCATCAGATAGTCGGTGATCTCATTTTCTCCTGCCCGCAATAACCGGATAAGTTCCTCATCGGTATACTGTTCATAAGATGCCATTGCTGTCACTGCTTTCTCCCTGTCTGTTCTTTTTTCATAACCCGTTTTTCTATCCCAACCGCTGTCTTACGATCTCGTATGCAAGAACGCCTGCTGCAACGGATGCATTCAGGGAATCAATATCTCCCTTCATCGGAATCGAAGCAATAAAGTCACAGTTCTCTTTTACAAGCTTGCTGACTCCTTCCCCTTCATTTCCGATCACAAGTCCCATCGATCCCTTCAGGTCAAGGTCGTACATGGTCGTTCCACCCATATCTGCACAGACAAACCACATGCCCTGTTCCTTTAACTCCTTGATCGTATTCGTCAGATTCGTCACCTTTGCCACCGGTGTATAGTTGATCGCTCCGGCAGAAGCCTTTGCAACGGTTCCGGTCAGCCCGACCGCACGTCTCTTTGGAATGATCACGCCATGTGCCCCCGCCAGATTCGCGGTACGGATAATAGCTCCGAGATTATGTGGATCTTCAATATTATCTAAGAGGAAAATAAATGGTGCTTCGCCTTTTGCGCGCGCATTTTCTAAAATATCTTCCACTTCTGCATACTTATAGGCTGCCGCCATCGCAATGACACCCTGGTGCTTCTTGGTCTCCGACAACTGCTCTAAACGTTCCTTTGCAACATAGTTGATGATCGTGTCGTGTTTTTTTGCTTCACGGACGATCGTCTGTACCGGTCCGTCCTTACAGCCATCTAAAACATACAGCTTATCGATTGTTTTTCCTGCACGAAAGGCTTCTAATACGGCGTTACGTCCCTCGATCTTTAATCCATCAGACGGATCTGTCTGCTGCTCTCTGTTCTTTTCCACAAGCATTCTCCTTTATGGTTATTTATTCTTCCCTGTTTTTTCATCGTAATGCGCCAGTGCCTCCCTGACAAGTGCAACGATCCGCTCAAACCGGTCCTCTAAATAGAGGTAGCCCATCAGTGCCTCGAATCCGGTTGCTCTCCGGTAATCCGACATCGTTGCATTTTTTGCCATTGTCGGTGACTTGGCATTTCTGCCCCGTCTGTAGATCTCTGCTTCTTCTTCATCTAAAAGCGGTTCGATCGTGTGCATCATCTGTGACTGGGCATGTGCTTTTACAAGCTGGCTGGTTGCGTGATGCAGATTACCTGCCTTCGTATTTCCTCTTCCGACCACTATGGAACGGATGATCAGATCATAAATCTCATCACCGATATACGCAAGGGTCAGCGGGGAATAGGTTTTAATATCTACATCACGGATATGAAACTGTTCCTTGATATAGGAATTTATGCCTTTTTCCATTTTACTCCTTCTCTGGTATCCTCTAACAGGATTCCCTTCGCAGCAAGTTCATCACGGATCGCATCTGCTTTTGCAAAATCCTTTGCTTTCTTTGCAGCCTTACGTTCTTCGATCTTCTCTAAGATATAGCTTTCAAGCTCATCATCCACGCCGGACTCCTCGACAAGCTCTCCCTTCGTAAGATCTAAGGATAATACCTCGTCAAAGCTTTCCATCAGCATATATTTGGTCTTATCGGTCATATCTGCCTTTAATACTTCATAAACCACAGTCAGTGCCATGGAGGTATTCAGGTCATTTTCGACTGCCTCTAAGAACTTCTCCCTGTATGCCGTGAACTTCTCCTGTTCAAACTCCGTTGTCTGATCGAGCTTTGCGATCGCTTTGCGAAGCTTCCGGTATGAATTCTCAATGTTATCCATAACCTCATAAGAGAACTCTAACGGCTTACGGTAATGGGACTGTAAGCAGAACATACGGTATACCAGCGGATGGTAACCCTTTTCTTCGAGTAAGGATACGGTCAAAAAGTCTCCCTTCGACTTACTCATTTTTCCAGACTTATCGTTTAAGTGATGCACATGGAACCAGTAATTACACCACTTATGTCCTAGATAGGATTCGCTCTGTGCGATCTCGTTCGTATGATGTGGGAAAATATTGTCCACACCGCCACAGTGGATGTCCATATATTCCCCTAAGTGCTTGATACTGATGCAGGAACACTCGATATGCCAGCCCGGATAGCCGACGCCCCATGGACTATCCCATTTCAGTTCCTGGTTATCGAACTTCGACTTGGTAAACCATAATACGAAGTCACTCTTATTCTTCTTATTGCCATCTTCTTCTACATCATCACGAACGGCACTCATCAGCTCTTTTTCGGTCTGACTCGAAAATACATAGTAATCGTCTAACTTAGAGGTATCAAAATAGATATTACCGCCTGCTGCATATGCATAGCCTTTTTCTAAAAGCACCTCGATCATGTGGATGAATTCCGGGATACAGTTTGTAGCCGGTTCTACCACATCCGGACGCTTGATGTTTAACTTTGCACAATCCGAAAAGAATGCATCGGTATAGAACTTTGCGATCTCCATAACGGTCTTATGCTCTCTTTTTGCACCCTTTAACATCTTATCTTCTCCGGTATCTGCATCACTCGAAAGATGACCGACATCCGTGATATTCATCACACGCTTGACGTCATAGCCTGCATAGCGCAAGGTTTTCTCTAAAACATCCTCCATGATATAGCTTCTCAGATTACCGATATGTGCAAAATGATATACGGTCGGTCCGCAGGTATACATATTGACCTTGCCATCTACGTTTGGTACAAATGTTTCTACCTTACGCGTCAGTGTGTTAAATATCTGCATCTTGTTTTCCATATCTGTTTCTCTCCTATTTTTCACTCAGTTCTTTTATCTGTCTCTCTAAATCGATCACACGGTTGCAAAGTTCGGAATTCTCATGCTGTAAGGTTGTAATGTCTTCCTTGACCGGATCCGGCAGATGGATCTGATCCATATCGCTGCGCGGTACCTTGACATTGTCACGCTTTACGATTCTTCCCGGCACACCGACTACGGTACAGTTTGGTGGTACTTCCTCTAATACAACACTACCGGCACCGATCTTCGAATTCTCTCCGATCGTAAAGGAACCAATGATCTTTGCTCCGGCACTGACCATGACGTTATCCTTCAACGTCGGATGACGCTTTCCGGTCTCTTTACCGGTACCACCTAAGGTCACGCCCTGATACAAGGTAACATTGTCTCCAATAATCGTTGTCTCACCGATGATGACACCTGTACCGTGATCGATGAAAAATCCTTTGCCGATCGTTGCGCCCGGATGGATCTCGATTCCGGTCTTTCTGGCTGCCCTCTGTGAAATATATCTTGCCCGGAAGTAGTGCCCTTTCAGATACTGCTTATGTGCACGTCTGTAACTAAGCATAACACGAAACGTCGGATAAAGCAAAACCTCCATTGGAGATCGAAGTGCCGGATCACGTTCCTTAATAATCTCAAACTCTTCCTTTAATTCCTTGATAAATCCCATGTTCTCCTCTTTTCTGCGCACGTTCTTTGCACATAACAGGATTTGTATCAAGTGCGCGCAGATACAAATCCTATATCTGTAATAAAAAATCTCCTGAAACAATACCGTTCTAACGGTACCATCTCAAGAGACGAATTTACTCGTGGTTCCACTCTGATTCAAGCAGTGACACTGCTTCTCATTACACTTAACGCGTGTGAACGTTTCAGACTACTTGCTTCATCCAAACGGCTCACGGAGGCACTTCATAATCCAGATAACCAGAACTGCTTACAGCCGGTGACAGTTCCTCTCTGCGGCCACATCGGTATTACTACTCTTTCCGCTCATTGCCTTTTCTTATAACACCACTTTAGTTTATGCACGAAGACGCGATTTGTCAACCCTTTTTTACACTATGCTCCTATGCATTATGATGTGGACATCCCGGACATCCACCGCCATTTCCGCCTACTGCTACACTGCTCTCATAAAAAGTCGTTAATGCACAGATTGCCTGGGAAGATATTCCTTCTTCTGTTCCGGTAAATCCCAAGCCTTCTTCTGTCGTTGCCTTTACGTTGACCTGGCTTACATCGATTCCAAGCGCATCTGCAATATTTTTTTCCATCTGTTCTATATGCGGACGCATCTTCGGCTTCTGTGCAATGATCGTTGCATCGATATTCTCTACCAGATAGCCGTTTTCCTCTAACAGCTTTGCCACATGCTCTAACAGCCGGATGCTGGAGATTCCCTCATATGCCGGATCTGTGTCCGGGAAGTGCTTTCCGATGTCACCAAGTGCGGCTGCTCCAAGCAGTGCATCCATGATCGCATGCAGTAATACATCTGCATCCGAATGTCCAAGCAGTCCAAGTGTATGCGGAATCTCTACTCCGCCAATGATCAGTTTTCTTCCTTCTACCAGACGATGTACGTCATATCCCATTCCTACTCTCATCGTTACTCCTTTTCCAGCTTCCTGTATCTATGCCTTTTTCAGATATCTGGATGCCACATAATAATACTTGTTATTCCGTAATACCTTATACCAGGTATAACCATTTGCATTCTTCTTATAAGACTTCACCACATATACCGTCTGTCCATATGCAAATGTTCCAACAATCCCATGGGTAGTTCCTGCTCCGGTACGGTAATTTAATCTTGCTGTTGTCTTATACTTCGCAACTGCCTGATACTTGATCTTTTTCGTATTGCTGTTTGCGCTTGTCTTTTTGCCGTTATACGACTTGACGACATAGGTATAGGTTTTCCCATTTTTTGCCTTCTTATCCGTGTAGGTTACTTTACCTGCGGACTTTAAAGTCGCTATCTTACTGTATTTTCCATTCCCGGTCTTTCGATAGACATAGTAGCCCTTGGCATTCCCTGCCTTTTTCCAGGTCAGCTTCACACCGGATGTTGTAATAGCGGCTGACTTCAGTGAGGGCTTCTTCGGTGTTACAGTCGTGGTTGCTGCCGGTGTTGTCGCAGTAAGTCCGTTCGCATCATACGCGCTTGTCACACTGCCCTTATATGCCCGTACCGTATACACATAAGTGGTCTTTGCTGCCAGACCGGTATCGGTACAGTTGCTTGCGGACTGCCCGGACACCCGCTTCACTTCGCTGTACGTGCTGCTTCCGCTTTTCCGGTAGATGATATAACCCTCTGCCCCGTTTACCGGTGTCCATGTCAGTGTAATACTGCTCTTTGATGCAGATGCCTTGTCAAGCACCGGTGTCTGAAGATAGAACACAGACTTTTCATTGGACTTTAACGTTGTCCCACCAGCCTGATAAGCCACAATCCTGTAATAATTCGTACTTCCTGCCTGTGGACTCTTATCGGTATACGTCAGGGTCAGTCCCGACTTCACGGTTCCGATCTTCTTATAACTGCCCTTATCAATCTTTCGATAGATGTAATAACCAGATGCACCAACTACTTTTTCCCAGGACAGCTTCGCATATCCGGCGGTATATCCGGCACTTTTTAACACCGGCTGCACCTTTGTAAAATCATAAGCAGATACGCCCAGCTTATCCTTACTCTTTAAAACACGAAGCAGTGCCACTATGGTTGCCTTTCCCGCATACCCGTCTACTGTCAGCTTGTACTGGCTCTGATAGGTCTGCTGGAAGGTCTTTACTGCATTCGTACTCTTGCTTCCATACTTTCCGTCCACATCCAGTCCGGCATCAACCGCCAGATTCAGTGCATTCTGCAGCCATGCGATCTCCTCGGACTTTGATGCATAGGTGACGGTGCTGACCGGTATCCTGCGGTCTCCCTCATTATAATAATTCCAGCTTTTCTCCACAGCCGTATCGGCCGTCTTCGTGTAGGTAGCAAACCGTCTTGCTGCATATGCTCCTGCAACTGTATCAAGCAGGGCAGCTTCGTGCAATTCGTTTAACGTTACATCCGAAGCACTTCCACCTGCAAGTGCCTTCGCCGCATTTGCGATCTTTCCTGCTCCTGTCGTACCACCATAGTTTCCAGAACCGCACTGATTCGTCAGATCACAGAAGTAGACAAGTGCCGCTGCATTACGGATTCCCCAGATGTCATATCCTACACTGATATAGGTATAAATATCGGATTCCACCTGGGCATCCTGTACTTCCTTACCAGCCTTTGAGGATAAGACCTTCGCAAGCGCGGTTGCCTGTGCCGTTGTTGGCACAAATCGTGTGGAACTGTTATAACCATTCCAGGAATCATCCTCTTTTATCTTGAGATAAAGCTCTGTTCCCAGTGTTTTCTCAGCCTGTGGATACTCATCAAGTATCTGCTGTAATAAGTATAGAGCCCGGTTTGAATTCCACTGTAACAGTCCAAGTGAAATTCCATGTCCGTTGTCATTGCGGTTGATTGCTCCATATGCCTGATCGTTTGCTACCTCATTCGAAAGAATGATCTTTCTCGCTGCAAGCATAACGTCCCTTGCTGTCGCAGTCGATGGCACCAGCTTCTGCGTTGGTGTGATCCCGGTAGCATCCACACCTGCATCCTGCGTCATTACCTCTTCCGGGCACTCTGCACGTTCACTGATTGCAAGATCAAAGGCAGATAGATCCACCTCTGTCGGAGCTTCTATGTAAGTATCTTCTTCCTCTTTGTCAAAAGATTCCGTATCCGATTCGGTATCTTTCTCCCTTTCTATTTCAGTTTCTGTCTCAGATTCTATCTCTGTTTCCGTTTCTGTATCGGATTCTTCCGGGAACACTGTTTCCGTCCCGGCATTCTTCTGATCCGTGCATTCGGTCTCCGGCTCTGTCAAAAGTTCTGTTTCCGGCTGTTCTGTTTCCGGCTCGGCAGTGTTTTCCTCTTCTGATAAAAGCTCTGTGCTGTCTTCTTCTATCACAGCGGTCTCTATATGCTTTTCCGCCTGTGTCTCTACTCCCGCCTCTGTACCGGTCTCATCTGATACAACCGCTTCTGTCTGACTATCCTCTGATGCATAAGCCTGATATGGCAGCATCGTACTTACCATCGCTAAAACGCAAAGTCCCGATATGATTCTTTTCCACTGTTTTCTTCTCTTCTGACTTTTCACACGAATCTCCATTCTGATTGGTTGACTGATCCGACTATAAGCTACAATATCTTTTAGTATAATTCAAATCATACTTTCTTTCAACCGACAGCAGGTGGGAATTATTCCCATTTTCCTTAAGAAAACATTAAGTTTTAATAAGGATCAGGGTGTCAAAAGATGTTTTCCAATTTTATAATTGATAAAAAATGAGATCCGCGAGGTGCGCCTCGTTGCGATCAAGCATACAGCAAAAAACTCCTAATAGAATCTATCAGGAGTTAAGTTAGTAGCGGAAGGGAGATTTGAACTCTCGACACCACGGGTATGAACCGTGTGCTCTAGCCAACTGAGCTATTCCGCCATATTCGGTTAACTATGGGACCTACAGGGCTCGAACCTGTGACCCTCTGCTTGTAAGGCAGATGCTCTCCCAGCTGAGCTAAGATCCCATGTTGCTGTCACTCGCGACTGCTCCGCTATTATACAATGATATTCGTCCAAAAGTCAACCCCTTTTTTTCAACTTTTTACTTTTTTCTATTTATTCTGTCTGTTTACGAAAAATTCGTCAATCGCTGCATGTAGTTTCTGGGCATCCATATTCTTAAGCAGATAGCCGTCCGGCTTTAATGACATGACATCCATAACTGTCTGTGCGTCGTTTTTTCCGGTCAGGAAGATAATCGGGATATCCTGAAATTCGGCATCCTCACGGATCATCTGCATAAACTGCTTGCCATCCACAATCGGCATCTCATAATCTAACAGGATCAGATCCGGTATGCTTAAGGCAAGATACTTGATTGCACGCTCGCTGGAATTGACCGGGATCACCTGATACCTGTCCTCTAACAGTGTCTTGATATTACGGAGCATGACACCAGAATCATCTACTGCTAAGATCGTTCTCTTTTTCAGTCTGTAATACTCATCGACCTGCTTACAGATATTCTCCACCATCTCTACCACATTGATCGGACGGATGAAAATATCGGTAAACATCTGTTTTGGGATCAGTTCCCACAGTTTTTCGAGTTCTTCGACATTTCCCATAACAAATACCGGTGTCTTATGCTTGATCGCATGATCCACGATCACTTTGATCCCCACCATTTTGTTTAAAAGCTCTGCACTGGTACAGATCAGATAACCCTGCGGCTGCTCTTTTGCCAGGATCGTACTTACCGTCGCAATATTGGTCACTTTTGCTTTTACATTTCCTTTTTCAAACGTGCTCTCAAAGGATTTTATCAGATAACTCTGTTCTTCCATGATAATAAGAAATTCTCTGTTGTTTTCTAACATTATAAGCCTCCCTTAGCCCTGTAGTAATTCCGTCATACGATCTGTTGCTTTTATGATCTCTTCCATAGAAACATCTGCCACATATACACGCAACTGCTCCATCTCCTCCCGGATACACTCCGGAACCTGATATTCCTCTAATTCTTCCATTACATGATCTACGCCGTCAAGATCAAATTGTTCAATGTATTGATGGATCTGCTGCATGGCATCGATCCATTCCTCCGCAGAAACCTCTTTCTTTTCTGCTTCCTCCTTATCTGCATAAGGACGTAATATATTTTTAAAGTTCCGGTACATCATAAGTAACGTCGGCGTCTTTTCCTTTAATACTTCTGTATTTTCCTGTTTTCCATATGCTTCAAGCTCTTTTGCCGCTTCTGAAAGCAGTACTGCACCGATCAAAAGCGCAGAACTCTTCAACGCATGTACTTCAATGACATATTCACTGATCAGCCCTTCCCTGAAACACTCTTCGATCTTATTTGCCTTACTGTCAATCGTGCGATAGAAGATCTGGATCGTTTTCATCAAAGCTGCCTTCGATCCGCAGCGTTTGACGCCTTCCGCAAACGAAAACTCATCGCCGGGCGTCTGTTCTTCCGGTTCATTTTCATCCTCAAAGCTTTCCACGGTCAAAAGCTTCTTCGCTTCATCTTTTGAAACCTCCTGCAAAAGCTCCTTCGGCAACCACTTCCGAAGCTGACTGCATATCCGTGCAAAATCAATCGGCTTTGCAACAAATCCATTCATCCCTGCATCGAAAAATTCCTTGCGCGCATCTACCATTGCATTGGCAGTAAGTGCGATGATCGGCAGCTTATGGTACTGTTCATCCTTCATTGCACGGATGACCTTTGTTGCCTCTATGCCATCCATGATTGGCATCATATGATCCATCAACACCAGATCGTACTGATTCTGATGTACCATCTTGACTGCCTCCATGCCATTCCCTGCTGTATCAATCTGCATCTGAAGCGGGCTTAACAGATTCTTAGCAACAACCAGATTCAGGTCATTATCATCTACAAGCAGGATATGTGCTTTTGGAGCGATAAACATACTGTCTGCTTCCTTTTCAATCACATTATCCTTCTGCTGCTCATAACTTGCCGCAGAGATCGGTGTAGGGTCTACGATCGTCTGTTCAATCGTAAAATAAAACTTACTGCCCTTTCCATATTCACTCTCTACTTCGATCACACCGCCCATCATATTGACGAGATTCTGGGAAATCGTAAGCCCCAGTCCTGTTCCCTCTACATGGCGGTTGCGGTCAATTTCCACACGCTGGAAGGCATCGAAAAGAATCTTCTGATCTTCCTTACGTATTCCGATTCCGGTATCTTCCACCTCATAATAGAGCATTACCTTATCTGCATCTTTTTGTCTGACACGTACCGTAAAATGTATCGTTCCCTTTTCCGTATATTTAATGGAATTGTTCACAAGATTCGTAATGATCTGGCGGATACGACCCATATCTCCCTTCAGGGTACACGGAATATCCGGATCAATATCATAGACTAATTCAAGTGGACAATTTGCAATTCTGTTTTCTAAGCTGATCTTCAGATCATGGAACAGTGAAAATGTATCATATGGCTCATTAAATAACTGCATTTTCCCGGATTCCATTTTTGAACAGTCTAAGACATCGTTGATGATTGTAAGCAGTACACGGCCGGAGCTTTGGATATTCATCAGATATTCCTGCTCCTTTGGTGAATGATGTGCACGCAGCAAAATCTCCGTAATGCCGACGATTGAATTCATCGGTGTACGGATCTCATGGGACATATTGGAAACAAAATTCGTTTTTGCCCGGTTGGCATCCTCTGTCTGTAATACAAGTTCCTTCATCAGACGGTTCTGTTCCATGATTTTCGTTATATCAACCACGGTCAGCATATATCCCTGTGTCATGCCATCTTCCTTTAACGCAGTTTCTTCCACCTGATAATGTCTGTTATTCCAGTCAAAGATCCCCTGGTTCCCCTTCAGGAATTCATAGACTGCTTCCTCACCGGAATATGCCCCATCCTTCTTTATCTCTTCGACAAAGCTCTCTGCCATCGGATTCAGGAACAGGAAATGATGGTCTGCATCTGTTACCAGAAGCGATTCATTCAGATTCTGGATGATATAATTTTTTGCATTTTTTACAGGGTCAAACAGACCGTATTTCACAACGGCAATACAGGAAAATACGCAGGACATCAGGATGCCAAGCGGTGTCGGATCATCCCCTTTTAAGATTCCAAGAAGTCTTAAAGACAACAGGATCATCGGTGATAACATGGCTGCGACCATCAGAAAATGCAGTTTCCCCTTGTTCGGCATACTTCTCTGGGAACGATACGAGGAGATGATGATCGCAATACTTCCTGCGATCTCTGCAACCAAAAACGCCATATAAGCATAATACATCGGTGCCGCAGAAATCTCCAAGGTATATCCGTTTAAATTCGCCTTAGACGGAGCCAGCCAATAATCCTTATAATACAGGTGATGGCAGTCTACCGTTGCGATCAATAAGTAGAATGCGACATTGATGACTAAAAGTATATTGATAAACCATGTCGGGATCTTCATATTCCGCCAGCGCATGATAAACATCAGGGCACAGTAATTACCAAAGCACTTACCGAGGTACTCCATTTTTCCTATGGTAACCAGTGTCTCCCTTGAACCGCCAATAATGTATATACATTTTGCCACCAGTGTCACCAGACAACAGGCAATTGTTAAAAGCAGTTCTCCTTTGTAACTGGCATCCTCTTTTTTCGATATGATTACCAATAAGGAAAATGCTATCAGAACACCAAACATGTGCAGTGTCAGCCATCCAATCGCAAATGTCATAATCTCCCTTTTCCCTTTCTGCTTTTGTGTCTTATATAAAATAATATCTGTTTGATTGCACTATTTCACATTATAATAATTACAATTTTGCCTGCATGTTCACAAACAGTCACAGTGCTCATCTCGAAAATGCAATGCATTTTCTCGATATCCGTAACAACTCCGGCAAAAGTCTGAAAAATCTTCGCAGCGCAGTTCGAAAATGTAAAACATTTTCTCACTGTCCGTGCTTCGCACTATCAAAACCGCACCAGACAAAATTTACCCCACAAGTGGGCAATTTTGTCTGTTCCGCTTTTGGCACTGCTCATTGCATACGTTCATTATACCATTTATCCCCTGTTATGAGTGCCTAGTTTTCGTATATTTTAAGTAAGTTTCGCAAATTCGGGATCTTTTTCACCTGATCGATCCGAAAAGAGTCTATGCTTCTAACAGATGCTCTACTAATTTCACGCAGTCTGCTGCATCTTTTGAGTAGCCATCTGCTCCGATTTCATCGGCAAAGCTCTGTGTGATCGCTGCGCCGCCGATGATGACCTTGCTCTTACAGCCTTTTTCTTTTACAAGCTCTACGACGTCCTTCATACGCATCATCGTCGTTGTCATAAGTGCAGAAAGACCGATCACTGCGGCATTCTCCCGCATTGCAGTTTCTACGATGATGTCCGCAGCAACGTCCTTACCAAGATCTATGACATGATAGCCGTAGTTTTTGAGCATCAGTACAACGAGATTCTTACCAATATCGTGAATATCGCCCTCTACCGTTGCGATGACAAGTGTTGCCTTCGGTTCTTCCCCATCATCCTTTTGTAACATCGGCTCTAAGTAGGCGATTGCCTTTTCCATCGTCTGTGCGCTTGAGATCAACTGTGGCAGGAAATAGATCTGCTTGTCAAACAGCACACCAACCTCATTGATCGCGGCGATCAGATGCTTGTCAATAATATCTGCCGGTTTTTCTCCCTTTGCCAGTGCCTCATCTACCTTTGCAAGGATCGAGCCCTTGCTGCCCTGTAAGACTGCCTCAAATACCGGATGCACATCAGACTTTGTCTCTCCGGTCTTTGCAGCCTCTTTTGGCTCTTCCTTCTGTTCTAAACGGTTCATCCGGTGAATATAGCGGATATCACTTTCTTCCTTGTGCAACAACATATCGGATGCATATGCCGCATTCATCAAAAGCTCCTGTGATGGATTGGCGATTGCCATCGTAAGTCCCTGTGCGATCGCCATTGTAAGGAACGCTGTATTGACGTACTGTCTGCCCGGAAGTCCAAATGAAATATTCGAAAGACCACAGATCGTTGCAAGTCCTAACTCTTCCTTACAGTAATGGATCGTATCAAAACATTCGAGTGCTGCGTTCGCATTCGCACCGACCGTAGCAACAAGCCCATCTACCACAATATCTTCCTTTTTCATGCCAAATGCTAAGGCTGCATCCATGATCGTGCGCACGATCTGTCTCTTTTCTTCTACGGTCTTCGGGATTCCTTCATCCGAAAGTGGAAGTAAAATAAACATCGCTCCGTATTTTTTTGCGATCGGTAACAGCTTCTCAAACTTCTCTTTTTCTAAAGAGATCGAATTGATCAATGCACGTCCCGGATAGATCCGAAGTGCTGCTTCAATAATATCTACATGTGAAGAATCAATACAAAGCGGACAGTCTACCGTTCCGGTCACTTCGTAGATCGTCTCTAACATCATCTGTTTTTCATCGATTCCGTTCATTCCCATATTAATATCGAGAATCGCTGCTCCGTTTTCTTCCTGTTCTCTTGCCATCTTACGCACAAGATCGAGACTGCCCTCGCGTAACTCTGCCTGCAGCTTCTTTTTACCGGTCGGGTTGATCCGCTCGCCTACTACGAAAAACGATCCATCCAGCTTGATCTCTACGGTCTTACGTTCAGATGCAAGCAGACGTCTGCGCTCTGTTTTTTCCTGAAATGGCTGTTTGCCCTTCACTGCCTCAGCCAGTGCACGGATATGTGCCGGTGTCGTTCCACAACAGCCGCCAATGATCGTCGCGCCCTCATCCACGAGAACTGCTCCCACCTTTGCAAATTCTTCCGGTGTCGTACGGTATACCGTATTGGCATCGATCAGCTCCGGCAGTCCTGCATTCGGCTTGGCAAGTACCGGAATGTATGCAGTCTCAACGACCTGACGTACCGGCTCTACCATCTGCTCCGGTCCGGTCGAGCAGTTCATACCAACCGCATCTGCGCCAAGGCTCTGTAATACAACAGTTGCAGTAACAGGGTTCGATCCGTACAATGTTCTGCCATCCGATTCATAGGTCATGCTGACCATGACCGGAAGTTCGGTCTCCTCCTTAATTGCAAGCACTGCCGCACGTGTCTCCTGTAAGCTCATCATTGTCTCCACGATAAAAAGATCCACACCGGCATCTGCTAAAACACGCACCTGTTCCTTATAAATATCTACCAGTTCCTCGAACTGTAAGCTGCCCATCGGATATAACTGCTGTCCGGTCATCGTAAGGTCTCCGGCAACATATGCCTGATCCCCGGCTGCTTCCTTCGAAATTGCAACCAGTCTGCGGTTCATATCCTCTAATTCGTTTTCCAAACCATACTCTGCCAGCTTAATGCGGTTTGCCGTAAAAGTCGGTGCAAGCAGGATCTTTGTTCCTGCTTTAACGTATTCCTTCTGCAGATCTGACATGATCTGTGGATGCTCTAAGATCCACTGCTCCGGACAGCATCCGATCGGCATGCCTGCCGCGATCAGATTTGTTCCCGTCGCTCCATCCAATATGATAATCTCTCTTTTTGCAAGCTCTCTGAATTCTTCTCTTGTCATTTTTATGCCTCTCTATCTCAATCAATGTTCCTTCCTGATTGTTTCTATAATACGTCGTATCAGACCAGTACGGTTAAATGGCGTCATAAAATAGAAACCGTCTGCAAAGTCATATAACCGGTCTGCAATCTCAACTGAAATCTGTGTAGCGACATCTTCAGCCTCTTCTCTCGTCATTTCCGGTGTATAACGTGCTACGATCTCATCCGATACACGGATACCTGCCATCTCATTTTTGACAAACATCGCGTTCTTATAGCTGACAAGCGGCATAATACCGCACATGATCTTCGTATCCACATGTTCCCTGATATAACGGATACGCTCCACATCCTCGGTGGTATAGATCGGCTGTGTCAAAAAGCAGCTGCATCCTGCTTCGATCTTCTTTTTCATTCTTCCGATGATCGCATCTACGTTCACGCCGTGATAATTCAGTGCACCTCCGTAAAATACCGGTTCATTTGCAAATACATCTTCATTCATCTCCCGCACATACTGCATCAGACCAATGGAATTAAAATCAAACACCGATGTCACACGCTCCCTGTCACCTCTGCCAACCGGATCTCCGGTAACGATCAATGCATGACGGATGCCGTTCATATGCATGCCAAGCATCGAGGAACGCAGCGCGATCACATTACGGTCGCGGCAGCAGATATGCGGCATGACACAGACACCTGTTTCCTGCTGCACACGGACTGCTAAATGACCGGCATCCATACGGATTCTGGCCATCGGGGAATCTGCCAGTGTGATCATATCCACGGACACCTCTGCTAATTCCCTTGCGCCATGGATCACCTTACTGATGTCATTCTGAAATGGTGGATCAAGCTCTACGATATATGCCTTTTCACCCATCCGGAGCTTTCTTGCGAATTCCGATTCTGCCCCCTTCACCACTTCATCTGCTGTTACACCAACCTTTTTTGCTGCAAGCGGCTTTTCCTGCAGACGTCCGCTTAAACCACGGATATGTTCCGGTGTTGTTCCACAGCATCCACCAATAATTTCGATACCAAGCTCTGCGATTTTTTCCATCTTTTCCACAAAATAAGAAGAATTCTTCGAATACATGGTCTTGCCACGCAGTGCATACGGATAGCCCGCATTCGGCAGTGCCGTCACAAACTTCTCATTTGGGAAGGTAATATCCTTCATAAGCTGGTACAGATGCGTTGCTTCCACCCCACAGTTAAATCCATATGCATCGATATTTTCCATCGCAGCGGCTGTTTTTACAACCTTTTCCACACCAAGCCCGGCTCTCGTATATCCGGTCTTATCAAAGGAAAACTGGGCGATGATAAATACGTCTGACTTCTGCTTCAGATATGCCGCTACCGGCTCTATGTAGGTAAAATCTGCCTGTGTCTCAAATACAAAACAGCGTGCACCACATGCAAGGAAGGTATCACAGATCTTCTTATACTCTGCAAATACGGCATCATACTCCATGTGATCCGCATCATAGATCGTTCCAATGTCCGCAGCGATCACAAAATCCTCTGCCTGCATTCCGCTTTCCCTGCAATAGTCCTCTACTGCTTCACATGCGATCTGATATCCTGCCCGGATATTGCGTACCACCTCATCTTCATTTTCAAAAAACATGGAATTCGATGCAAAGGTATTCGTACGGATCAGCCTTGCGCCGCTTCGTAAATACTCTAAGTGAATTGCCTTGATCTTCTCCGGTTCTGTCTGGTTAAAATGCTCGGAAAGCACATCCTCTGTCTGATACTTTTCCTCGAAATAAGTGCCCATTGCACCGTCTGTAATCAACCGGTTTATCTTTAAGTATTGCCGTAAATCCATTCTCTGTTCTCCGTTCTTTTCATTTCTTACTAATTATATAAGTTAAACCGCTATCTAGCAAGAGAAAAGTATCTTGCTTCCTGCCGGATTTGTTGTTATCATAGTGTGAAAAAGCAAGTTTTGAACATTCCAGTGAAAGGCATGGTTATTCAGTATGAAAAAGGTGGAACTGATTGCACTTGATTTAGATGGCACACTTCTTAACAGTAACGGACAGATCTCCGATGCAAATAAAAATGCAATAAAAAAAGCGATTACTGCCGGAATTACGGTTATTATCTCAACCGGACGCCCTTATGTCGGCATCCCGCTTTCTGACGTTCTGCCACTTGGCATTTCCTATGCGATCACTGCAAATGGCTCTGCGATCTACGAACTTTCTGAGAAAAAATGTCTGTATGAAGATGCAATCGATGCAAAAACCGGCTGCTCTCTTTTAGAGAAATTGTATCAGCATACTCTTCATCTCGATGCTTTTATTGACGGCAGTGCTTACACGCAGGCTTCGACGAGACCGCTGATCGATCAGCTACAGATCCCGGAATCCTTACGTGCCTACATCCGTGATACACGTACTGTTGTTACGGATCTGCCTGCCTATCTGCTTGCGCATAAAATGAATATCCAGAAGCTTACGATCAACTTTTTGCAGGATGAAAACGGCAATTTAAAAGAGCGCGATCAAGTTATCGCGCTCCTTAGGGACTATCCTTCTCTTCACTTTGTTTCCGGTGGATTTCAGAATATTGAGATCAACAAGGCCGGTATCTCGAAAGCAGACGGACTCCGTTTCCTCTGTGACCGCCTGCAGATTCCTATGGAACATACCATGGCCTGCGGGGACAGTCAGAATGATCTCGATATTATCACTGCTGCCGGAACCGGAGTTGCAATGGCAAACAGTGAATCGATCCTTCTTGATGCTGCTGATTTTGTTTCAAAATCGAATAACGAGGATGGTGTTGCCTGGGCGATTGAACAGATTACCGGATCTGTTTCCCAAACATAGACATATACTCCTGTGCTTTCTGCACAGATATATTCAGCTTATTCTGAAGTCTTTCTAAAATATCATCCTTGGAAAGTCCGAATTCATATCCTGTTTCAATAATACCTTTGGCTTCCCCTATCTTTTCGCCTTCTGCAAGTCCCTGCGCTATTCCCTCTTTTCTTGTTTCTTCAAATACCCTACACATATCCGCATCTCCTTTCCTTTGAATCAGATCATAATCCATCCTGCAATTTGCTGCACCTGCAACCGTCATAATAACTGTTTTCTCTACCTCATGCTCTCTTGCATAGTTGATCGCAGATTCCCGGATCTTAGCAGTTTTTTCATTCTTATCTAATAAAATTGCAAGCAGATGAAACAGATCCTGATTATTTATATTATGAAGCTTCAGATCATTTTTTCTTGCTTCTACCAAATGCATCTTATAGTCATTCACAAACGGTTTCATTTCCACCGGAATACGAAGTATTCCATGCAGGGAAAGTGCACCATCCCACGGCTTTTCCCCATAATAAACCACTACCGTGATAACAGGGATCAGTTTGTCCGTTTTCTTCATTCTGGACAAATATTCATCCTCTGTCATTCCCTTTGCCGTTTTATATGCTGCTGCGTTCCGATCATACTGCTTCTTATATGTGCCATAATCGTATCCCATTACACGCATCGGCATTGCATAATGGATACGCTCCTGCCCTTCCATACCAAGCATAACAAGCTCAACCTCATATGCGGTAGACTTTTTTCTTATCTTCACATTATCTCTTGCTGCGCGAATACTCTCAATGTATTGCCTATGCTCGAATACAGATGATTCCCCGGTATCCATATCCTCCAGTTCATCCGGCTTTATAACCTGTTTTCCATCAAACAGCACTGCATTAAAGAAATCTGCAAACTGCTCATTGTTACTCCAGTAATTCTTTACCACCGTATCTGCCTGTAATTTGTCACTTTTTCTACGCAAAGTATTCCTCCCCTATATTATACGCTAATAAAACACTGCTTTTCAATAAAAATAACGATTCTGTTGTTTGTTGGATGTTCATGCAGATTCTGCATGTGAGATTATTTTGATTTGATAAATAGAATTTTTATTATAGTAACCGATATGCACAATATTTTCAAGATGATTTTATAGAAAAAAAGGTTCTAAAATAAATGTTGGGGTAACGAATTATATTTGATGTTCGTTACTCCAACATTTTTGTTATGATAAAAGAAAAACCCCCAA
>CACZPJ010000014.1 GCA_902782995.1 uncultured Lachnospiraceae bacterium
ACCAACAGCCAGACTTTTCGAAGCCTGGCTGTTGATTTTTGTATGAAAAAGGAGCTGCGCACTAATTATTTAGTGCGACAGCCCCATTTCTTTTTTTCCGGCTAAGGTAACAAGTACCAACATTGCTACTGCTGCTACACAAAGCCACTTTGTACTTTCTGTCTCATCTCCTGTTTTTACAACTGTTTTGGTTGTAACCACATCTGCTTTTGCTGCCGTTGTTCCTGTGGTGGATGTAGTTGTTGCTGCTGTCGCACTTACCGGTGTATCCTTTTTTGTCACCGAAATGACTGATGGCGTCTTTGGTGGCGGTGCGATAATTGCAGGCGGCTGTACATCGGATTGCCCCGAATCCTCTGGTGGTGTCGGTTTTACCGGCTGCTTGGGATTATTCGGCTGTTCCGGATTATTCGGCTGTTCCGGGTTATTTGGCTGTTCTGGATCATTTGGCTGTTCTGGATCATCCGGGCCGTTTGGATCATCCGGACCGTTTGGGTCGTCCGGATCATCTGCATTCTTCTCTAAGATTCCTTCTACTCTCCACGCATCACCGTCTTCCTGAATCAGATACCAGACAACCGTATAAGCATCCGCATCGTCTGATCCATCCTGTAGATTGGAATTCTTCAGATCCGTCAAGCCGAATTCTGTGACAGAAGGTGCTTTACAGATATTTTCTTTGATCTTTTCCTTATAATGTTCCGGATCATCGTGACAGCAGATACCACACAGATCCCTCAAAGTTCCTTCTACCCCTTTTGAATATGCTGCCGGATCATGACTGGTATGGTCTTTCGGTTCCTTTCCGTCGAGGCGGATATAATAATAGACCGGAACCTCCGTACATTCATATTCTGCCTGGAAGGTAAGATCACAGGTAACACAGCTTAACTGTTCGAGTGAACAGCCCTCTGTTAAGGACTTCCACTGCTTAAAGCAGTACCGCTTCTGATATGCCGAACCATCTTCTGCTTTTCCCGATTCGGTCTGCTTTTGCGGCGTCGCACAACAGTCTGCTTTTGCTCCTTCCCTTACCTGCATCTCCGATAAGACTTTGATTCCGTCTTCATCGAAAAAGGTAACCATATACATTGGCTTTTCTGACAGGATACCATCGACATGCCAGAAGTCATTTTCTTCCTTAATGACATACCATTTGATCGTATAATCTGTCGATGAATAATGCTTCCCCTCGATTTCAAAGTCCTCTACTGCCGGCTCTGTCACGAAGTTATCACGGATTGCATCAAGGTAGGAATCTCCATAGTTGTCCTTATTCATCGGTATCTTCTGCTTCAATTCACCTGCTACACCGGATGAATAAAGCGTCTGCGGATAATGGGTTGTGCCATCTTCTACCTGTTCCACTCCATCGATACGCACATAGAAACGTACCTCTTTTTCCTTTGCAGGGGTGTCCACATTTTCGGATGCAGACACGTCTGTGTACCCGAAAAGTACCAGACAGGCAAACGCAAGGATTGCAAATACCCGCGTCCGTCTTCTTTTTTTCTTTTTCATTCCTTAACTCTTTCCCTTCTTTGTTTTGCTCTAGTATATGCATTTTTACATGCTTCATTCATAATTTTTCCATTTCTTTCCGTAAGGAGTTTATAAACTTTTAATATTTCTGCAAACGCCCCAGAATCAAGCCTTTACGCATTCTTGTTAGCACTCATTTTAAAAGAGTGCTAATTTTCTATTGACTTTTCTATTTTGTCGTACTAATATTTCTATTAGATTCATAACTGTCATTTATCGTATCCGCAGGCCGGATACAATCTTATATATGAAAAGGAGTAATACTATGAGTAACAAACATGGAAGTCTTTCAATCAGTAGTGATAACATTTTTCCGATCATTAAAAAGTGGATGTATTCCGACCATGATATTTTCTATCGTGAGCTGATCTCAAACGGCTGTGATGCGATCACAAAGTTAAAGAAGTTAGAGATGATGGGCGAGGCAGACTTAGCTGCCGATTATAAGCCACAGATCCAGGTTATCGTTGATCCGGATGCCAAGACACTGACCTTTATCGATAATGGTCTTGGTATGACCGCAGAAGAAGTCGAAGAATATATCAATCAGATCGCCTTTTCCGGTGCAACCGACTTCTTAGAGAAGTACAAAGACAAGGCAAGTGAGGATCAGATCATCGGACACTTCGGTCTGGGCTTCTACTCTGCGTTTATGGTTGCTGATGAGGTACATATCGATACCTTATCCTATAAAGACGGTGCAACTGCTGTCCACTGGGAATGCGACGGTGGTACCGAATATGATATGACAGAGGGCGACAAGGCAGAGGTTGGTACAAAGATCACGCTGTTCTTAAATGAAGATGCCTTAGAGTTTGCAAACGAGTACCGTGCAAAGGAAGTCATTGAAAAATACTGCTCCTTCATGCCTACTCCGATCTACTTAAGCAAGGCAAATGCAGAGCCAGAATACGAGACGATCGATCCTGCTGACAAGCTCGATACCGATACTGTCATCGAGACTATTATCGAGGAAGCAAAGACCGAAGAAAAGACAAATGAAAACGGAGAAAAGGAAGTCGTTGAAGTATCTCCGAGAACCGAGAAGCTAAAAATCGTAAAACGTCCGGTTCCATTAAACGATACGAACCCACTCTGGACAAAGAACCCGAACGACTGTACCGACGAGGAATACAAAGCCTTCTATCGCAAGGTATTCATGGATTACAAGGAGCCGCTCTTCTGGATTCACCTGAATATGGATTATCCGTTCAACTTAAAGGGTATCCTCTACTTCCCGAAGATCAACACCGAGTACGATTCCATCGAAGGAACGATCAAGTTATACAACAATCAGGTATTTATCGCCGATAATATCAAGGAAGTCATTCCGGAATTCTTAATGTTACTGAAGGGTGTCATCGATTGCCCGGATCTTCCACTGAATGTATCAAGAAGTGCGCTTCAGAACGATGGATTTGTAAAGAAGATCTCCGATTACATCTCGAAGAAGGTCGCCGATAAGCTCAGCGGCATGTGCAAAACCGAAAAAGAAAACTATGAAAAATACTGGGATGACATCAGCCCATTTATCAAGTTTGGCTGCTTAAAAGACACGAAGTTCTGCGATAAGATGAACGATTATATCTTATTCAAGGACATCAATGACAAGTACATGACACTTCCGGAATTAATGAAGGAAGAGGACGAGAAAAAGGCAGAGGAAGGCAACGCTTCTACTGATGCTTCTGAAAATACCGATAAGCCGGCAGAGGATGCAGGTGAAGAAAAAGATACACGTAAGACCATCTACTATGTAACCGATAAGGTTCAGCAGGGTCAGTATATCAATCTCTTCAAGGAACAGGGCATGAATGCCGTGATCTTAGACCACAACATTGATACTTCCTTTATCACACAGCTTGAGCAGCGTAATGAGAAGTTCCGTTTCATGCGTATCGATGCCGATCTGACCGAGTCCTTAAAAGAAGATACTTCTGAGGAAGAATTAAAGGCTGAGACAGATGCCTTAACCGAAACCTTCCGTAAGGCATTGCATAACGATAAGTTAAATGTCAAGGTTGAGAAGCTGAAAAACGAAAACATCTCTTCTGTCATCACGCTTTCCGAGGAAGGACGCCGTATGCAGGATATGATGCGTATGTATGCTGCCGGTGGTATGGGCGGCATGGATCCGTCTATGTTTGCAGCAGACCAGACACTGACCTTAAATGCGAACCACGCACTTGTAAAATATATCTTCGAGCATAAGGATTCTGAGAATATCCCGATGTTCTGTGAGCAGTTATATGACCTTGCTGTATTGAGCAACCAGCCATTGTCCGTAGATGCAATGAGCAAGTTCGTTGCAAGAAGCAACCAGATCATGCTCCTGCTTGCGAAATAAGTAATAAAATAAGGATGTAATTTGCTATTGCATAAGAAAAAATGCTTCATATTGTATTTGTACAATATGAAGCATTTTTTCTTATCTTACGCTTCCCTACGACTGAAAATATTCATCATATACTTCAAAAAATGAATTCGTCGTAATGTCTTTATCCTGCTTGATCTCGACCTGATCCCAGAGCTTTTCATTCATCGTAGAATCTAATCCCCGGACAAAGGAATCGTAGACATCATCAAACGCTTCCTTTTCACGCTTTTTTACGATGTTTGCTTTATTGGCATCCGTCAGCTCCTGATTAAACTTATTCGTACACTTGATGAAGTAATAGCCATCGTCCGTCTTAATACAGCCGGAGATCGCATCATCATCTAATTCAAAGGCTGCCTTTTCCACCTGACTTGGCATCTCTCCTCTGCCAAATGTGATCTCGATCTTAGATGCCTCATTATAATCGGTGGCAACTGCGGTAAAATCACGTCCTGCATCCAGATCTGCTTTTACCTTATCTGCCTTCTCCTTCGAGCTGACATAGATCTGCATTGCCTCCATGATCCTTGCCTCATCATCGCTGACCTCTTCGTTTACTCCATCAGTCAGGGATCGGTACAGCTTCTGTGCCAGTGCATAGTCCTCATACATGCTCTCTAAGGTACTCTCACTGACATCCATATAGGCGATCTCTTTTTTCGACAGGGATGCATAATAGGCTGCTGCTGCCTCCGCCGCCTTATCCTTCTCTTCCGTCGTCAGTGTCATCTCCTGCTTTTTAGCCAGTTCATCCATACAGACCACTCTCGTAAGCTCCGAGATCGTAATATTTTTCACATAATCCTCTAAGGAATGTGAATCCGATACATGCTCCCACAGATTCACCCCGTAGGCATTTCCATAGATATTCTGATAATTGCACAGATAAACCCGTGCCTCTTCTATGGAACAGACTTCCTTTTCAATCCGAAATACTTCCTTATCACTTAACGTTGTCGTAAACACAACGGCAGTCTTACCAAGCTTGCATCCGCTGCACAGCGCAGTTGTGGTAACAAGAAGCATGATCCCTGCTGCTAATTTACGTTTTATCATTCTGTAACCTTTCTAAGCTCCTACAACCTCTATGCCTCTACAACCAGATATCTGCCATCCGGTAATGCAAATAATTCCTGTGCCTCTTCGATCTCTTCATCACTCATACCGGTAATATCTGCACCACTCTCATCTAAGTACTCCTTTGCCTCGGCAAAGTTTTTGCAGACAACCGCCATGCAATCCTCTAAAAATGCTTCGGCTTCCTCTAAAGTCTCTGCAACCGGTTCATCGAACAGCCGGTCCTGATGTGCTAAAAAATACTTTAATACCTCTTCTTCATACTCATTCATAGATAATCTCCTTATACCCTTGTAATATACAAATTCTCCTATTCCATATTCTATACTGTATGCATGGAAATAGCAATGCCAAGTTGACGCATCTTCTGATACAGACTTCCAACCGGCAGTCCGACTACATTGTTATAGTCTCCGTCAATCCGTTTGATAAATCGCGCCGCAAGTCCCTGGATACCATAGGCACCCGCCTTATCCATTGGCTCCCCACTCTTAATATAATCTGTGATCTCCTCCGGTGTGATCGGATACATCGAGACTCTTGTCTTTTCATAAAAGCGGATCTGCTGCCTTTCTTCGCCCCTTTGATAGATCAGGGACACCCCGGTATATACCTCATGCGTATGTCCGGATAACAGATTTAAGATCCGTCTGGCATCCTCCTCATCAAACGGCTTCCCAAGAATCGTTCCCTGATATGCAACGATCGTATCTGCTCCTATCACAAGCAGCGGATCTGCATTATCGGCTTCCTGTGTCTTCGCCTGTGCCATCTGCATGCGATGGCTCTCATAGACTTCGGATGCCTTAGCGGCTGCTAATTCCATAACCACATCACTTGGCATCCTGCTTGTGATGACTTCCTCTCCCTTTGCCGGAATCACGGTAAATTCCAGCCCGATCTGTGTTAATAATTCCCTGCGTCTTGGTGACGCAGAAGCAAGTATGATCTCCATGTTATGATTTCCTTTCCCGATTCTTCTCATGCTGTCGTTGTTTCACTTATACCGGTATGGTCTCGTGTAAATGGAACGAATACAGATAACGTTCCATTACCTTTTTGCCGGTCGTTGTCTCTAGTGCCTGTGCATACAGCTCAATCTGCTTCTCATACATGTCATGAAGCTGCATGGCATCTCTCACACGGTCTGTCTTATAATCGAGTACGATCACCTGATCCCCTTCGATCCAGAACACATCAATGATTCCCTGTACCAGTACCAGTTCCTCTTCCTCTAAGCCAAGCACAAACGGTTTTTCGCGGAAAAGATTGCCAAGCTTATCTGCCTCACGCATTCTTCTTCCCACCGGGCTTTCCAAAAACGGCAGTATGGTATCTACCTTTACCAGTTCCTGCATCTCCTTCGTAATCCGTCCGTCTGCTGACATCTGTGCGATCTGTCCCGTGACCTCTGTCTTAAGATCCGCATCGTTCAATCCTGCAAAGTCCAGACATTCCAATACCCGGTGCACCGCAGTTCCCCGCAACGCGCCCTGACTGATCCGATCCTTATCTGCAACACCATCCATGAATTCCGGCACATACGGAACGATCTCTTCCTCCAAAAAGGCAGGAACCGTATCCAGTTCTTCAGTCTGTGCCAGTGCACGCATGGCACGGTGCTTTAATTCTGACACAGAATACTTCATCTGCATATCAACTGCTGTCTGATATGGATACTGGTAGGACAGGCGTTCCCTTACAAACGTATCCATACTTCCATCCTCATTCCATTCCTGTTCTTCCGTATCAAGCTGCTTTGCAGCGGTCTGTCTGTCTGCCTCTGATAATACCAGCTCCTCTGCGGATACAAGCTTCACCGGATACCGTTCTCCATAGCATAAGACTGCCGGGATCACCCAGTCTAAGTAACTGTCCGCTCCCATAATATCCGTAAAAGCCATCGTACTTCCATCCGTAAAAGCAGTCTGCATCCGTTCAAGCCACCCGCCTGCATTCTTTTTTACACCGGTTAAAATCAGCTTCTCCCTCGCTCTTGTCAATGCAACGTAAAGCACCCGCAGCTCTTCGCCTAAGTTCTCCTGTTCTCCCTGTCCGGCGATCACACGCTTTAGCAGGGACGGGATACGCAGACGTCTTTCGCTGTCGATCTCATCGATGCCCATACCAAGTCCCGGATGCAGGATCATGCGGCTTCTGGTATCCTGTCTGTTAAACATTTTCCCAAGACCGCTGACAAAAACAACCGGAAACTCTAAGCCCTTACTCTTATGGATACTCATAATCCGTACCGCATCATCCTGCTCACTGACAAGCTCTGCCTCTCCAAAATCCACATCATACTTCTGAAGCTGGTCAATATAGCGGATAAAATGAAACAGTCCGCGGTAGCTGGTTCCTTCATAATCAATCGCTTTTTCTACCAGCATCTCAAGATTGGCAAGCCGCTGTCTGCCGCCCGGCATAACCGCAGCGATCTTCTTATAATCCGTCCACTCCAATACATCCATCAGAAGTTCGTGGATCGTCTTGTCTGTGACCTCTTCCCGCAGCCTGCCATAGACCTGATAAAAAGCATCCGCTTTTTCCTGTACCTTCTCCGGAAGTGTATGCTCCTCTAACCGGGTAAAAAAGGTCTGCGCAAAGGATGTCTCACCAGCTCCGATCACGATTCCTGCCAGATCCTCTTCATCAAATCCACCGATCGGTGATCTTAAAACAGATGCCAGTGGTATATCCTGTAAGGGATTATCTAAGATCCTTAAGTAATTTAATACCGTCTGCACCTCTGTTGTCATAAAATATCCGGTCTTTGAAGCGGTATGTGCCGGAATTCCCGCATCCATCAGCACACTTGTGATCTCATCCGCATAGCCGCTTAAGCTCCGCAGCAAGATCACAATATCACCATATCGTAATGGGCGCAGTTTTCCGCTTTCCTCATCCGTAACCTGCTGCCCCTCCATCAGCTCTGTGATCTCATCTGCGATCATCATCGCTTCCATGGTCACGCGGTCAGAATCCGGCAGTCCTGTCAGCTCCTCATCGGTGCCATCGGAAAGCAGTACCAGCGGTTCAAACATCTGCGGTTGCTCTGCCTCCGGATACGATGCACCCGGATATAACGATGCCGCATCATCATATTCTACATTTCCGAGGCTCTTATGCATGATCTGTGTAAAAATATCATTCGTAAAATCTAAGATCTCTTCCCTGCTTCGGAAGTTCTTATGCAGGTCGATCCGCTGATTCTTACTCTCCTCTAAGGTATACGAATCATATTTTTCCATGAAAAGCTCCGGTCTTGCCAAACGGAAACGATAGATACTCTGCTTGACATCACCTACCATAAACAGGTTATTTTCTCCCCGGCTTTCCCGCGAGATCGCACGTAAGATCGTCTCCTGCACATAGTTACTGTCCTGATATTCATCGATCATGATCTCTGCATAGGCATTCTGGAATTCCCGTGCCGTCTCTGTCGGCTGCCTTGTCTCCTTATCGACTAATATCTCTAAGGCAAAATGCTCTAAGTCCGCAAAATCTACCACATTTTTCTTCCGCTTCTGCTCCATCAGCGCATCCATAAATGCTATCGTCAGGCTGACCAGTGTCCCTGCTGTTTTTTCTAACCGTCCAAACTGTTCTATGGTCTGTTCCATCGGACAGAAAAAGTATTTTTCCTGAATCTGCTTTTGTAACAGCTTCTTCCAGTCCGCACGGGCATCCTTGACATAATCCTGCTTGGCAGTATCCCCCTGAAAGCCTCTCGAAGATGCCAGCCGCACAAAGTCCATCCGCTGCAAGGCATCTGCCAGTTCCCGGTAAGTGTGGCATGCAAGAAGTCCTTCCACGAGCTTGCGGTCACTTTCAATCGTCTGCACATACATATATGGTCCATCGTTATCTTCACATAAGTCCAGACACTGATCCATCTTCTGTAAGATTCCCTCGAATACACGATGCAGGTACAACATCATGCCACGCACTGCATCACTGCCTTCAAACGCATCCTCTGTCCTGATCTGATACGGCTTTATGCTGTTCTCTAACCAGTCCCTTGGCCACGGATAACTCTGTGCGAACTCATAAAGCTGTAACAGCAGCTCCTTTAAGCCATTGTCATTCCTTCCGGAGGCATAGATGTCTGCTGCCTTTAAGAAATCTTCGTCTGCCTCCTGATATTTTGCTTCTAACAGGCGTTCCATCACATCCTGCTTTAAGAGCTTTAATTCTCCCTCATCCGCGATCCGAAAGTTCGGCTCAAGATCGATCTCATGGAAATGATTGCGGATCACATACAGACAGAAGCTGTCGATCGTTGTGATCTGTGCATTGTGCACCAGTGCAAGCTGCTGGCTTAAGCGCAGATTCCCCGGATGCTCAAGCAATTCATTTTCAATGGCAATCCCGACCCTGTCACGCATCTGTGCTGCCGCTGCATTCGTAAAGGTCACGACTAACATTTCATCAATATCGACCGGGCGATCCAGATCAAGAATCCGTTCCTTGATCCTTTCTACTAAAACTGCTGTTTTACCGGAACCGGCAGCAGCCGATACTAAGATGTTCCGGTCACGCAGATCAATGACCTTCTTCTGCTCCGGTGTCCATGATACTCCCATTACGGATTCTCCTTTCTTACCGCTTCTTCCATATGCTGTAATAATTCATCCTCACTGTAATTCTCTTCGAGTCTGCGTTCCTGATAACCCGGTATCTTACGGTCAAAGCCACAGACACTGCGAAAGGCACAGTAACTACATCCCCCTTTGTCTTTTAACCGGTAAGGGTCTGTCTGTACCTCTCCGTTCATGATCCGTGCACCAAGCTCGTGGATCTTCTGGTTCACATAATCCGATAACACCGCAAACTGTTCCTCACTCACCGCATGGGAACGCTTTGAAAGACTTCCGTCCTTATTGCGCTGGATCGGGATCATCTTCGAGGAAGTTCCGATATTCGTATCCATTGCCTCATAGACTGTGGCATCCGCATTGACCAGACCGTTTAGCTTCAGCTTATCGATGATCTTATCGTAGATCTCCACGTCGGTTTCATTTCCCTTTCCGTCAATGACCGGATCATCAATATGGTAATAAAAGATTCCTGCCGGTACAACCGTATCCTCCGGGTGCTTCTTCTGCAAGACCTCCATCGCCGCATTCAGATAGACCACAAGCTGAAGCTGCAAGCCATGATATAAGGATAAGAGTTCAAAGTTCGTATTTCCGGACTTATAGTCTATGATCTTCACATACAGCTTCTGATCCTGCTCATAAGTATCGACACGGTCGATCCGTCCGCGCAGATGCATCTTTTCCTCTTCGCTTAACGCAAAATTGACTGCTGCAAGATTGTCTGTAAACGCAAATGCGACCTCAAAATCATCCGGTGTAAACTTTCCGGACTGTACCTGCGTCGTCAGTGTATCTACGGTACGATAGAGGATCTTTTTCATCCGGTATAAGAAATACTGATTCTTACTGGTCTGAACCAGTGCCTGATTCCCGGTTTCTAAGATCGCCTGATGCAGTGCCTCTTCGATAAAGGCTTTGCGCTGTTCCTTCTCAATATGGAACCAGTCCGTATCCGACTGCTCGATCATCGAGGCATATTTTTCTAATGCCATATGGTAGATATTTCCCATATCTAATGCCGCAAACTGGCTGATCTCACGTTCCTTCAGATGAAGTCCGTAGGATAAAAAATGTGCACAGGCACAGGCGGCAAACTGCTCTAATCTGGTCACACTGTTTTCTAAGACAGTTCCATAGAGTGCATTCGCTACCGCATGCGAGATCGGATGTGCCTCATAGCGCATCTTATGGCTCAGTAAAAGCTGCTGTTCTAACGGCCGGTATTCTTCTCTCTGCTCATACCAGTTCTTTAATGCATACCAGATCTTTCGTACCTGACCGTCTGCTCTTATCTGTTCCTCCTGTAACTGCAATCCTTCCACGAAAAATTCCATACTGCTTTTCGGCGTTACGATCCGGCTTTCGACCGGAAGCTCTTCTAACTCATTAACCGGAAGCAGTGGAAAGATCTTCTGCAAGGTTCCGATCAGATAAGATCTCCGCAATGCCTGTCCGTTTTTACCGACACCGGCATAGGTCAGATAAAGACGCATGGATGGCTTCGTCAACATCAGATAGAGGTAAAACCGCTGGATGAAAACACGCTCTCTTGCTGTCGGTGCAAGCTCTAACTGCTGCCTTGCTAACTCTTCCCGCTCTAACTGCGAGATGATCCCGCCACGCGATTCATTCTTCGGTACGATCCCATCGTTGACCCCGATAAAGAAAAGCACCTTGATATGATCTAAACGGCTTCGCTCAATATCACCGACCGTCACGCGGTCATAGCCGCTTGGGATCACTCCGACCTTCGCCGCTTCAAATCCGGCATCTAAGATCTGCGTGTATTCCGGTATCGTCAGTTCATCCTCACCTAATAGCGAGGTCAGCTTATCGAGCAGATCCATAACGATCCGGTAGATCTGTGCATATTCTTTTTCCTTTACAAACTCTCCGACTGCATGATACATCTGCTCCCGCTGCTTTAACTGCCGCTCGATCTGCTGTCTGGTCAGAAACTGATACAATGCGACCGACTGCTGTCTGACCGTGGCATGCTTCGCATGGAACACCTCATACAGCTCTGTAAAAAGCTGCATCTGCAATTCCCGTATCCGGTTCAGCTCCTCAAGCTGTTCCATCGTCATATACTTCGGAAGATAGGAAAACCGCTTCGTCCATGCCTTGTAGCCACGGATTCCGGTTGCTAAGACATAATTTTCCAGACGATCGGTCTGCTCCGTTGTGATTTTCTCATACTCCGATGTATCCTGCTGCTCCCAGCCATATCCTTCCTTTGGCAGAATGGCAAGATTACTGCGGAAATACCGGAACATACTGTCATAGGAAAAATCATTCTCTAAGATCTCTAAAACTGCACGGATAAATTCAATAAACGGATGCAGCAGGATATTTTTCGTGGTGTCCAAAAAGTATGGGATCTCATACTCCGTAAAAATCTGCGGCACATAATTTCCATATCCTTCCACATCTCCGGTCACGACTGCAATATCCTTATAGCGGAGTCCTTCTTCACGCACCAGACGCCGGATCTCACCTGCCGTAAAAAGCAGTTCCTCACGCGGATTCATCAGTCCGTAGACACGGATGGAAGTATCCTCCTTCCGATATGGTGTCATATGCGGACGGAACAGATTCTTCTCAAGGGCAGAAAGCATCGGTGCATCCGTATGACGTGACTTTCCTTCACCGCTTAAAATATACGGCTCTGCCACTTCCACATGCACCCGCTCCGCCATCTTCATCAGGGAAACGATCGTCTTTTTGCTCATCGCAAACAGCTCCTGCATATCCCGGTAGGCGTAAAAGTCCTCAGACGGATCGATCGTTACCGTTACATAAATATCCGAGGCAATGTCAAACAGCTCCTGCATCAGATGATTCTGGATCGGTGTAAAGCCGGTAAAGCCATCGAAGGCAAGCACGCTGTTTTCCAACAGCTTCGACTGTCTGACAACCCCGGAAAACACATCTAAGATCTCCTCTGCCGTAACGTACCTGCCCTCCATTGCCTCCTCAAAGCCGCGGTACATCGTAAGGACATCCTGCATCTTACATAAGAATCCATGTGGAAGCTTCCTGCCACACAAAAAGTTCTCCAGATCATCTGGAGAAACCTGATACTGTGTCAGCTCCGAGATCAGTGACTTGATCTCACTGACATATCCCATCTTCTTCATATTGCCGGCAAGGATCAAAAGATCCTCCTTCTTCTCCTGTGCGACCTTGCGCAGTAACAGGTTTTTACCGGTCTCCTCTAAGACGACCATATCCTGTTTTCCAAGCTCGTCGAAGATACGATATGCCAGTCTCTGAAAACTGACAACGTCAATATTCATAATTCCGTTCCCGGACTTTGCAACTAATTCACGCTGTGTCTGCATCGTGAACTGCTCCGGAACGATCACATAATAATTCGTACGTGGATGTGCCTTTGCCTGCCGGACGATCTCTTCATACAGATAGGTAGACTTTCCGCTTCCACTGCTTCCCAATATAAGTCTTAATGCCACACCAAGTCCTCCTGATTGTCCTAATCCTGCCCTCTTGTCCGTGCTGCAACAGACTGTCCCTTTAATAAGACACCATCAATGACTACACGTTCTACCAGAGAAGTCCGTGGATTCTCGATATTCCCGATCAGCCGTCTTGCCGCCTCTCTTCCGATCTCACTGGTATTCTGGCGGATGGTAGTGATCCTCGGCTGCACTAACTGCGATACCTTTGTTCCATCATAACCTGCAACAGAAATATCCTCCGGTATCCGCAGTCCCTTCTCCATCATCACATTTTTTCCACCGATCAGGGAGGTATCATCACTGTATAAGATACAGGTCGGCGGTTCTGCCAGGGCAAGCAGCCTTCTTGTCTCTTCTGCTGCCTGCTCGGCATTCAGATATTCACACTCTTCGATATATTCATCCGGCACTTCAAGTCCGCGTTCTTCCATGGCACGGTAAAATCCGGTCACACGCTCCTTGGTTACATTTGAAAATGCCTGTCCATGGATATAGGCGATCCTGCGGTGTCCAAGCTGTACCACATAATCGACCAGTTCTTCCATACCACGTACATTATTCGAACTGACCGAGGTACAGTTATAATGCACATAATCGATCGTAACGACCGGGACATTGCTGCACATCAGATCCCAGACATTCGGATTGTCATAATCCGCACTTACGATCACGACGCCTTCAAAGTTCCGGTACCGGCAGTGCTCTAAATAATTCATGGCAGACTTTGTCTCGTAATTGTTGATAAAGGTAATATCATACCCCATATCCTCTGCCTGTTCCTTAAAGCCGTTTAATACTCCGGAGAAGTATTCATGTGTCAGATTGCTTCCCGCATCATCCTTAAAAAGGACTCCGAGGTTATAGGAACGGTTGGTTTTTAATGCGCGCGCCGCTGCATTCGGGAAATAGCCCAGTTCATTTGCCACCTGCTTTACCCGTTGTCTTGTCGGTTCACTGATATCCGACTGCCCGTTTAATGCCTTGCTGACAGTTGCAGTCGACACCCCGCATATTTTTGCTATATCTTTTAAAGATGCCATGTCTTCCTCCATTCCGGCAACTGGTATTGCCTTTAATCCGTAATGCCAACTGCCTGCTTTGCCAGCCGGTCCGCTTCTTCATTGCCCTCTACACCTGAGTGCCCCTTAACCTTGCAAAACGCGATCTGTATCTTATCACGCACACTCTGTATATAGTCATAATAGGCAATCGTTCCCTTTTTATTCCGCTTCCAGAGACCTTTTGCCCACATCTCAATTCCCATATAATCGTAATAGATCGTAATCTGTGGAAGTCCAAGTTCGATTGCCTTCTCAACTGCTGCCATACTGCCAAGAACTTCTCCTGCGACATTACGCATCGATGCCATATCTGCATCTGTACCGGAACCACTCAGATATTCCTTTTTGCCATCGTGTAACACAAAGCCTCCATAGCCATAGACCGAGGTGACACTGTTAAAAGAACCATCTACATACGCCACTGCTCCCTGCGGATCTTCTTTATCTTCGGACGCTTCTCCTATATATGTCTTTGCTTCCTCTAAGGTCAGAAAGCTCTTATACTGTGCACCGGAATATCCATCTACCATCGCCTTGCATTCTGCCCAGCTCTGGTAGATTCCTGCCTTTTTTCCTTTCCTTACCGCGTAATACTTCTTTGCCACAAAATTCTCCTTTTCGATTACTTTTATCTGAGAAATCCGCACACCACCAGACTGCTATTGTGATATGCGGATTCCTCCTGACTTCTCTTTAACTGATACTCTCTGTAATCTTATCGATACTTTTCTCTAGTTCTTCCATACGATACTGGTCAAAACGCTCGACTAATTCCTTTCTTCCATTCTTACGGATCGGAATGTGCTCGTTATTCAAGGTAATAAATTCTGTACCATTGCATCCGACGATAAGACGCATATTGATCTGAAAACTCTTATGGCATCTTAAAAATGTATCATCATTCAGACGCTGCTCCATCTCGTCAAGTTTCCCATAAACCTTCACTTTTTCCTGACTGATCGTATGAAAATACAAGATCTTATTATCCGATTCCACACAGATAATATCCTTATGGAACAACTGCTTGTTTCTCCGCTGCACCTTCAGCATGATCGTCCGGTTATGATACTCCGGATACTTCTGTAAAAAATAATCAATGATTGCACTGATCCGGAATGCATCATATGGCTTAAGCAGATATCCCATCGCATGCACCTCATGTGCTTCGATCGCAAATTCCCGGTTTGCCGTACAAAAGACAATCTCACTTTTCGCATCTAATTCATGTAACAGCTTTGTCGTCTCGATACCGTTTAACCGGTCCATTACAATATCCATAAACACAAGCTGATAACGCTTCTGCGGGAATGCGCGTACCAGATCCTCCCCATCCGCATACTCATCAATCATTGTCTGAAGTCCCTTTGCACGGACGATATGACTGATGATTCCAATCAGAATCCTGCGCTCTACTTCATTATCTTCACAAACTGCAATATTAAACATTCCACTATCCTTCTCCTATGTTATACTCTATGTCCATCCCCTTAGACATTCTCCTATTAGTATACCATATTTTTCAATTTTCGTATATGCTTATTTTACTTTCCGGATCCTTTTTCATGCGCCATGATAAGCTGATAAAAGGTCGGTTCAAGTGAAAATTCTTCCATCATCCGCTCGACCTCCGAAAGCCGTGCCTGCCTTAATTCCTTTTTTACGATCGGCTTACGGATCGCACGGATCAGGATATTTTTCGGAGTATGCGAAAGATCCACGAACTCTAAAAGCTGTGTCTTATAGCCGCTGTACTCTAACAGATTCGCACGGATCGCATCCGTAGTCAGTGCCGCAAAACGCTCCTTGATGATTCCATAACGTGTCATCAGGGAAAAATCCTCACTGTTCATCTGCTTGTTTAACTCATGCTGACAGCAAGGAACGGAAAAGATCATCTTTGCCTTCCAGCAGATCGCATTATACAGGGCATAATCCGTTGCCGTATCACAGGCATGCAGCGTCAGCACCATATCCACATCAAACGGTGTCTGATATCCGTTGATGTCCCCTAATTCAAAACGCAGTCCGCTATAGCCGTACCGTTTTGCCGCCTCGTTACATTTTTCGATCACATCTGCCTTCAGATCTAAGCCGATCATCTGTACCGGGATCTTACGGATATAGGTAAAGTAATAATATACGATAAAGGTCAGATACGACTTGCCACAGCCAAAGTCGATGATATGATACTCCTCTAACGGATGCTCTCTTACTGCATCATCGATCAGCTCTAAAAAGCGGTTGATCTGCTTAAACTTATCGTACATCGTACGGACGATCTTACCTTCCTTCGTAAAGATTCCCATATCTACAAGCGGTTCAATCACACTGCCTTCTTCGATCAGATAATTCTTTTTCCGATTATTTGCTATGTGTACCTTGACCGCTTCCTTTAACTTATTTTTGCCAAGCAGAACTTTTCCCTTTTTCGATACCTTCATGGAATACTGCATGGTGTCCGTAAAAAGGTCGATCTGATGGTAACCCTGTCCTATATATTCCTTGCAGACAGCTTCTAAAGAGATGGCCGCTACATTCTCGTGAAACACCTGTTTTTCCGTATACTTCTCGATCTGAAAGCCCTGCTCCTTTGCTAAGATGCAGATCTTGCGATATGCTACCTGTGCACCCTTGGGATTGCTGCAGACGATCTTACGGATGTCATCTGTATGTATATTTTTCGTTAGTTCTAATATTGCCTGTTCCATAATTCTCCTGTTTTAAATAACTTCTATTGTATTGCCTATTGTATTGCAATTTCGTCATTCACAGTGCTGGCTCGAAAATGCGCTGCAAGCAGACATTTTTATCTGTTTCACTTTTGGCACTGTTCATTGTTCATTCAGATATTCAAATGCGAGGCGTGGGCTGTGATCCTGCACATAGACGATCCCGCATGGTTCAAATCCATGACTTAAGATCAGCTTCTGCATGACTGCATTGTCTGCATGAGTATCGATCCGAAGATGATTGCAACGTTCTTTTGCATACGCGATACTCTCTGAGAAAATACCTCTCTCTTTTCCATCGGATGCGATCCTGTGGATCACTCCATATGCATCAGATGACTTCCATGCGCCCTGCTCTATGATCTTATAATTTGGATCTTCTCCAACAAAAAAGACAAATACTCCATGGATACCGGTATCTGTCTCATGTACATATAACTGTTCCTTCTCCATATCAGACAGGAGCAGTTCCTGACCCGGATAACCATCCTTCCACTGTGTCGGGTTCCCATGTTCCTTCATAAAAGTACGGGCAGATGCATATATTTCTAAGATCTGTGGAAGATCTTCCTTCCCTGCATGACGTATCATTTTTTCTCCTTTTCGTACTGCTTTATCGCATCTATTGTAATACAAAGTCGGCGGTAAGACAACAAATTGTGCAGCAAACATAAATCGGGTGTCAAAAGATGCTTTCAAATTTTATAATTGTCCAAATGCACAAAAGATGCTCCGCAAACATTTGCAACGCTCACCGTGAACTAACTGCCAACTACAACCATACAAGTTCAAAGGAGGCTTCACTTGTGGTTTTCGTAAGCAGTGGATTTCACTCAGAGCTAAAAACGCAAAGAAAAAGAAAGCAACAGTTGCTTTCTCTTCCTTTTCCTATCCGCTTACGTCTTATGCTCTATACGAAGTCTCTTCCGCATCCCTTGCAGTTTCTCGCGTAGGGTGCGTTGTGTTCTCCACAGTCCGGACAGTACCAGCTTCCGTCTTCCTTCGGTGTCACCTTTGCAAGATCCGGAATCGTAGATACCTTGCCAAACTCCCGCTCTGCCACATTCTCATTACTCATGCAGGCAAGCGGTGCGAGGGAACTTCCCTTCATGTTAAAGCCGACCCACAGTCTGGCATTCTTATCATGTACACCCTTTCCTGCCTTCTTCTGTGTCAGCTTCTCTCCACAGTTCTGGCAATAAGTTACATTATCTTCGTACTGCTTTTTACATTTGCTGCATTCGCGCATATTTTCACACTCTCCCTCTTATCATCTGTCTGCCCTGAGCTGCCCGGCAGACTTTCTGTCTCCATGTTCTAAACAAAATTATACCTGTTTCGAGGTGATAAGCAAGAATGTTTTCGTATTTTTTCGTTATTCTATCTTTTGAACAAATCGCTGTCTCTCAAATTAGGCACAATGCCGGATGTATCTGCTATTGTTCTTTCCTGAGTTCCGGGAATGGCAGAACCGGTCTTTGTCCCTTTTCATGCTCCCCGATATGCTTCTCCATCCAGACCATATCATACCAGGTATCGAACTTATAGCCACAGGAATGAAAATGTCCTGCAACCTGATAGCCCATCCGTTCATGGAATGCGATACTTCCGGTTGTCAGATGTGCATCCTCCCGCTTCGGATATGCGATACAGGCATTCAGGTTCAGGATGCCCTGCTTTTTTAAGATCTCTTCTAACTTCTCATACAGCAGATGACCGATCCCTTTTTTTCTGTCATCCATCCGCACATAGATCGACGTCTCCACTGCCCAGTCATAGGCTGCCCGTTCATGGAAAGGTCCGACATATGCATACCCAAAGATTCTTCCTTCCTGTTCGTACACCAGATAGGGATATCGCGCTAACACCGTTTCGATCCTATGACGGAATTCTTCTACGGATGGCACTTCATATTCAAATGTGATCGCTGTCTGTTCCACATAGGGGCGATAGATCTCTAATAACTGTGCCGCATCCGCAACGGTTGCGACACGGATGATTCCTTTTTCTGCTTCACTCATTGCACTTTTCTCCTGCCTGTTTTTCTGCCGTCTTCTCTAAAAAGCAGCCTTTTTCATGGGAATAGATCACTCCGACTGCCTGTAAATACGAATAGATGATCGTTGTTCCGACGAACTTCATACCACGCTTTTTCAAGTCCTTTGATATAGCATCGGACAGCCTGGAGCTGGTCTTTCCCTGTTCATAGAGTACCTGTCCGTTACTCCAGTTCCAGAGATACTTCGCAAACGATCCATATTCCTTCTGGATCATTTGAAAAACACGCGCATTTTCCACTGCTGCATGGATCTTTAAACGGTTCCGTACAATTCCATCATTTTCCCGGAGCTCCTGCTCTTTTTTTTCATCATAGGCACAGACCTTTTCAAGGTCAAAGCCATCAAATGCCTGCTCAAAAGCTTCCCGCTTATTTAAAATGCACTCCCATGACAGACCTGCCTGAAAGCACTCCAGAACCAGCATCTCAAACAGCTTGTGATCGTCATGCACCGGCACACCCCATTCACTGTCGTGATAGCGGATATACCGTTCATTCTTCGGATTCGCCCATACACACCGGCACTTTCCATCTGCCCATTCCATCCGGATACCATACCTCTTTCTTTCGTATTATAACAATTCTATATTCCGCTCTATCGTAATTCATATTACATAATTTTTAATATAGCAAAATATATTCAAATTCTTTTGCTATCTCAACTTTTAAAAGTTTTTAATAACCGAATCTTATAATGTATGATAATACAGACAGATGTCCTCATAACTTCCATCGTTCTTACGGAATCCCCCCGGAACTGTTCCAAGCAGCACAAATCCAAGCTTTTCGTATAAGTGTCTTGCAGATGCATTCGTCGCTACGACTGCATTAAACTGTAAAATCCCAAAGCCTTCCTTTTTTGCCTGCAATAAGCAGTCCTTTACCATTGCCTCACCGGTATGCATGCCACGCTTCTTCGCATCTACCGCATAGCTTGCATTACAGAGGTGTCCGCATCTGCCTATGTTATTCGGATGCAGGATATACATGCCGCATACCTCTTTATTGTCCGAATCCTCTGCAACTCCACAGTAGGTCTGCTGTGCAAAAAATTCTGCACCTTCCTCTACACTTAAGTCCTCTGTCTGTGGGAAGGCAACGCCCTCGTCTACCACTTCATTCCAGATGCGCACCATATCCGGGATATCTGCATCTGTATATTTTCTTACTGCAACTGCCATCTTGGTACCTTCTTTTCCTTTGTTCCTGTTTTACACGCACTTATTGTACCACACTGCATCTTTTTTCAATATTTTTTCATCTATGTTTTATCCGGATATACCCTGGCTTCAAACCTTCCGCACAACACAGTGCATACGCATTCCCTTGCGTATTTCAAATTTCTCGACCTTTAATCCTGCATTGTTGCAGCATGCTACGACTGTCTCTCTTGTTGCGATCTTTACGTCGCCATGCCCACACAGATTCGCAAGCGGCAGTTCGATCTTATCCATCAGCCATACAAAAAGCTTACTGGCACTGGTCACATCCCTAAGAACCAATCTTCCGCCCGGGCGAAGGCATCGCTTTACACTGTCAAAAAATGCCTGCGGATCCGGATAATGATGAAAACTGTTCGAACAGATAATTGCATCAAAAGAATTATCTTCAAATGGGAAGTTCTCACAATCCCCGACTACAAATACAGCACCCGGAATCTTTTTTGCCCTTGCCTGTTCAATCATCGCAGGAGTCAGATCAAGTCCCGTGTAATGGCGGTCAGGATATTTTCCGCCAGCAGAGATATCATCGGAGCCGGTCCGCATCCGGCATCCAGCAGATCCATAAACGGCTCCTTCTCCAGTTCTTCCAAAATGTCAGGGTAATCCTTTTTACACATCTCATATATTCCGGCGTGATTGCTCTCATAATTTCCCGCTGCTTTTGTAAATTCCTGTATTGACAATTTCTTGTATTCTTCACTTGTCATGATGTCTTCCTCCAATCCAATCTCTGATCCACACTACATGTGTTAGTTGTATCTAACCTATGTATTTTTAATATATCACCATTGAAAACATCTAACAAGAACCTATTTGTATTTTTGTTGTTTTACACCTGATAGGACATTGCAGCTTCTAAAAACTCTGTCACTGCCTTTCCGGTATCACGAGACGTGGCATAACTGTGTTCTGTATCTAACTGCCGGATTCTCTCCATCTCATCCGCTGTCAGTTCAAAGTCAAAAATATCCAGATTTTCTTTCATCCGCTTTGGATTGACGGATTTTACGACCGGGACAATTCCCCGTTGTACCAGCCAGTGAAGGACAATCTGCGCTACAGACTTTTCATGCGCCTTGGCAATCTCACACAATACCGGATCTTCCAACAGGTTCTTCTGTCCGGCTGCCAGTGGTGACCATGCCTGCATGGTAATATTCTGCTGCTTCAGATATTCTGCTTCCTTCTCCCGTTGAAAATATGTATTGCATTCAATCATGTTGACTGCCGGTCTTACTTTTTGGAAAAACAGAAAATCTGCCATACGATCCTGTGTAAAATTATCAACACCAATCGCCCTTACTTTTCCTTCTTCATATAATTCCTCCAAGCCGCTCCAGCGAACGCGAAAATCCATCCTTCGCTTTTTCATAACTGGTGTCGGTAATCCAAAGCTTCGTCGTAACAAAAAGCTCTTCCCTCGGAACGCCGGATCTTCGGATTGCCCTTCCCACGGCTTCTTCATAAGCATATTGTCAAGTGTAGGTGTCAGATTTTATATTCGAAATAGAAAAAAGCTGCTACTCACTAAAGAATAACAGCCCTTCCTACTATATCAGCCTCCTGGGATTTGACCATCTACATACAGAATGTGATTTACTAACCACTCTGTGAGATATTTTAAAATCCCCATAATCTGTTCATCCTGATCTTC
>CACZPJ010000015.1 GCA_902782995.1 uncultured Lachnospiraceae bacterium
ACATTTGCAATTTTTGTATATGAGGATAGCGCATGAAGGTTGTAATTTTAGCAGGGGGAAAGGGAACACGTATCAGTGAGGAATCACGCATGCGTCCCAAGCCGATGGTAGAGATTGGCGGCAAACCGATCCTCTGGCATATTATGCGGCAGTATGCTGCATATGGATTTGATGAGTTTATTGTATGCTGTGGTTATAAGGGACATATGATAAAGGAGTATTTCGTCAATTATTATCAGAATAACAGTCAGCTGGAGATCCGGTTAAGGGATCAGAAGGTACAGGTGTTAAAAAAAAGCAGTGAGCCGTGGAAGGTTACACTTGTCGATACCGGATTAGAAACACTGACCGCCGGACGTATCTTAAAGGCACGCAAATATATCGGAGAAGAACCATTCCTTTTAACCTATGGGGATGGTGTGTCAGATGTAGATATCCGGAAACTGATCGATTTTCATAGACAGCAGAAGAAGATCGTAACGATCTCCACCACACAGCCGGAGGGACGGTTTGGAGCGTTGCAGTTAGATGACACAGGCAGTCAGGTGCTTGGCTTTAAGGAAAAGGCGAGAACGGATCAGGCATGGGTCAATATCGGATTTATGGTGATGGAACCGGGGATCTACGAATATCTGGGAGATGGCAGCACAATGCTGGAAACAACACCGTTTGAGCACCTTGCTGCAGATGGACAGATGGCAGCCTATAAGCATATGGGCTTCTGGTCCCCGATGGACAATATCCATGACAGGGAGTATCTGGAGAAGCTGTGGAACACTGGGAAAGCACCTTGGAAGGTGTAAATCATAGAACAGGAAGGAATAGAGCGATGTTTGAATATATGACAGAAGAAGAAGCGCGGAAAGAGATCCTTACGATGGTTGAGGGGTATTATCAGGCTTTTCATGCGAGGTCAGAGGATTATAAGGAGGGCGACCGTATCTCTTATGCGGCGCGGGTCTATGATCAGGATGAGATGTGTACGTTAGTTGACAGTGCATTGGAGTTCTGGCTGACCTCCGGCAGATATACGGATCAGTTTGAAAAAGAGCTTGCCGCTTATATCGGTGTCCGTTTCTGTTCCCTGGTCAATTCCGGTTCTTCGGCAAATCTGCTTGCCTTTATGGCACTGACCTCTCCGTTACTGGGAGAGAGACGCATCCGCAGGGGAGATGAGGTCATTACCGTGGCAGCAGGTTTCCCTACGACTGTTACTCCATATCTGCAATATGGTGCAGTCCCGGTCTTTTTAGATCTGACGATTCCGCAGTACAATCTGGATGTGACGCAGTTAGAACAGGCACTCAGTGAAAAGACAAAGGCGGTTATGATCGCACATACCTTGGGAAATCCATTCGACTTAAAGGCAGTCCGTGCATTCTGTGATGCACATGAGCTCTGGCTGATCGAGGATAACTGCGATGCCTTAGGCAGTGAATATTGTCTGGATGGAGAATGGAAAAAGACCGGAAGCATCGGGGATATTGGAACGAGCAGCTTCTATCCGCCACATCATATGACAATGGGTGAGGGCGGAGCCGTTTATACCGACAATCCGTTATTACACAAGATCATCCGCTCCCTGCGTGACTGGGGACGTGACTGTATGTGTCCGTCCGGTCAGGACAACCTCTGCGGACACCGGTTTGACAAGCAGTACGGAGAACTGCCGCTTGGTTACGACCACAAGTATGTGTATTCCCACTTTGGTTATAATCTGAAGGCAACAGACTTACAGGCGGCGATCGGATGTGCACAGCTTAAGAAGCTGCCGGGATTTGTCGAAAGACGCCGGGAGAATTTTGCCAGCCTGCGTGCACAGCTTCTTGACTTAGAGGAACAGTTGATCCTGCCGGAAGCATGTGAGAATTCGAATCCATCCTGGTTTGGCTTTTTAATCACCTGCAGGGACGGTGTGGACAAGAATCAGGTTGTGCGGTACTTAGAGGCACATGGCGTCCAGACGCGGATGCTGTTTTCCGGTAATCTGATCAAGCAGCCTTGCTTTGATGAGATGCGCAAAAGTGGACAGGGTTACCGTGTGATCGGGGATCTTGCAGTGACCGATCATATCATGGCAAGCAGCTTCTGGATCGGTGTATATCCGGGAATGACAGAAGCAAAGATCGCATATATGGCAAAAATGCTTCATGAGGCAGTCAGAAAATAAGGCAGCAAAGAATAT
>CACZPJ010000016.1 GCA_902782995.1 uncultured Lachnospiraceae bacterium
ACCAAGTTCCTGATGGACTTTTGCAAGAATCTTTCCTGCCGCTCTCATCAATTCAATTTCTCTGGCAGATTTTATCGTAACTGACATATGAAATAACCATGCCCTTTCACTCTTATGCTTCTAATACAGATACGATCGCATCAAAAACAGCTTCCATTGGCTGTGTTCCATCTACAGTCTTTAAGATATTCTGTTTTGCATAGTAATCGATCAATGGCTGTGTCTGCTCATGGTAAACATCCAGACGCTTCTTAACGGTCTCTGGCTTATCATCATCTCTTAATACGAGTGCGTTTCCGCAGTGATCACAGACGCCTTCTTTTTTCGGTGGAATAGATACGATATGGTAAGTTGCACCACAGTTTAAGCAGGCTCTTCTGCCGCCCATACGGTTGATGATGTTCTCATCCGGTACATCTACGTCGATCGCATAATCCATCTTCTGATCTATCTTCTCAAGTGCTGCATCTAATGCCTCAGCCTGTGGAATCGTTCTTGGGAAACCATCTAATACGAAGCCATTTTTGCAGTCATCCTGCTGTATTCTATCCATGACAAGATCACAGGTCAGCTCATCCGGTACTAAAAGACCCTGATCCATATATGTCTTTGCTTTCTTTCCTAACTCTGTACCATTCTTGATATTTGCACGGAAAATATCTCCGGTAGAAATATGAGGAATGGAATATTTTGCTGCAATCTGCTTTGCCTGTGTTCCTTTGCCGGCTCCCGGAGCCCCTAACATAATAATCTTCATACAAAACCTCCTGTTTTCTGCAATACGCCTCATTATACCTGTTCTGCCACTTATTCTCTGTATAATAATTTAGTGCACCTCGGAAGATACGGCATCCGCTTCCGCTAATGCCGTGCATATGCCATATCCTCCATGGTACACATTAGTCATTCAAAAATCCCTTATAATAACGGACAAGCATCTGTGACTCGATCTGCTTGATCGTCTCAATTACAACACCTACGATAATGATGATAGATGTTCCACCAAAGGATACTTCCGCATTAAACACACCATTGAAGAAAATTGGAATAACTGCAACAATGGTAAGTCCGGCAGCACCGATGAAAATAATGTAATTTAAAATACGATTCAGATAATCACTGGTTGGCTTACCAGGTCTGATACCCGGAATAAATCCGCCCTGTCTTTTCATGTTGTTCGCGATTTCCAACGGATTGAATGTAATAGATGTATAGAAATATGCAAATCCAATGATCAATACAATGTAAACAACCAATCCAATGCTGTAAACCGGTTCCTTTGGATCACACCAGTTTGACTGGGATAATCCCTTTAAGATCTTGCTTCCAATTCCTGTTCCGTTGCCTTTTCCTGCGATCTGGGCAATAACAACAGGGAACTGCATCAATGACTGTGCGAAGATGATCGGGATAACACCGCCGGTATTTACCTTCAGTGGAATGTGTGTTGACTGACCGCCAACTGTCTTTCTTCCCTGGATCTTCTTGGAGTACTGAACCGGGATTCTACGTTCTGCACCCTGTAATACGATTACGAATATAACAGTCACTAAGATAATTGCAAGAATGATTACTCCTGCAAGAATGCCTTTTGCAACACTCTTACCAGAGATGAACTGCTCAAATAATGAAGCAAAGTCCTGTGGAATACGTGAAATAATATTGATAACGAGGACGATGGAAATACCATTTCCAACACCCTTCTCTGTGATTCGCTCACCGATCCACATAAGTACTGCAGAGCCCGCTGTCAATGTAACAATAACCTGTAACACTGTCACGAAATTATACTCTGTCAAATATCCGCTTCTACCAAATCCGATTGCCATAGCGATTGCTTCGATTAAAGCAAGTGCTACAGTTACGTAACGTGTAATTTCTGTGATCTTCTTTCTTCCTTCTTCGCCGTCACGCTGCATTTCCTCTAACTTCGGAATTGCAATTGTAAGTAACTGCATAATAATGGAAGATGTAATGTATGGTGTAATGTTCAATGCAAAGATGGACATCTGTAAGAATGATCCACCGGTTACTGCATCGAAGAAACTAAACGCATCACTACTCTGGTTTGCAAACCAGTCGGCGAAGACCGACTGATTTACACCCGGAATAGGAAGCTGCGATCCCAGTCTGATAACAATCAGCATCAAAAATGTAAAAATAAGTCTGTTACGAATATCTTTAATTGTAAAAGCTTTGCGGACTGTATCAAACATTAAATCACCTCAGCTTTTCCACCAAGAGCCTCAATCTTTTCTTTTGCGCTTGCGCTGAATGCATTAGCCTGAACTGTGAGCTTCTTAGTAAGTTCTCCATTTCCAAGAATCTTAACACCATCTCTTGGATTCTTAACGATTCCTTTTTCAATTAATGTCTCTACAGATACTACTGCATCATTGTCGAAGACTTCAAGAGCAGACATGTTGATTCCAATGATAGTCTTGGAATTTCTACATGTAAATCCTCTCTTTGGTAATCTTCTGTATAATGGCATCTGACCACCTTCAAAACCTGGTCTTGGTGCTCCGGAACGAGCCTTCTGTCCCTTGTGTCCCTTACCGGCTGTCTTACCATTTCCTGAACCGTGTCCACGGCCTCTTCTGAAATTATCGCTATGTTTTGAGCCTTCTGCTGGCTGTAAATTGGATAAGTCCATTTTGACACCTCCTTATCTCGTTATTAGATCTCTTCTACTTTAACTAAATGTCTAACGTTCTGGATCATTCCTCTGATAGCTTTGTTATCAGGCATCTCGACAGTTTTGCCGATCTTGTTTAATCCTAAAGCTTCTACCGTTTTCTTATTCTTTGGTACAGCTCCGATTGTAGACTTTACAAGTGTAATTTTTAATTTCTCTGCCATTTTAAATTCCTCCTTAACCTACTACTTCTTCAACGGAGAGTCCGCGAAGTTTCGCTACTTCTTCTGGGGATTTTAACTGACCTAAAGCATCGATTGTAGCGAGTACAACGTTCTGCTTATTGTTAGAGCCCAAAGATTTTGTACGGATATTCTGGATACCTGCTAACTCACAAACGATACGAGCAGGACCACCAGCGATGATACCGGTACCTTCCGGAGCTCTCTTTAATAATACGGAAGCACCTGTATGCTTACCAGTAATATCATGAGTAATACTATTGTTTTCATCTAATTTAACAGTGATAAGCTTCTTAATAGCATCTTCTTTTCCTTTGCGGATAGCTTCTGGAATTTCAGTTGCCTTACCTAAGCCAGCGCCCACATGACCATTGCCGTCACCTACAACAACAAGAGCTGTGAAACGCATGTTACGTCCACCTTTTACAACCTTCGTAACACGCTTGATTGATACCACTTTTTCGTTGATTTCTAATTGACTAGCATCAATGATTGTACGTTTCATGTACTGTTTTCCTCCTTACTAGAAATTTAATCCAGCTTCTCTTGCTGCTTCAGCTAAAGCTTTCACTTTACCTGCGTATAAAAATCCGCCTCTGTCAAAGACAACAGTTGTAATACCTTTTTCTAATGCCTTCTTTGCAACTGCAGTACCAACCTGTGCTGCTGCATCAACGTTATTAGTCTTCTCGCAAGCTGCCTTGATGTCTTTATCCATTGTAGATGCAGCTACAAGTGTATTTCCAACTGTATCGTCAATAATCTGAGCGTACATATGATTATTACTTCTAAACACAGCTAAACGTGGTCTCTCAGTTGTTCCTGATAAACGGCTACGCATTCTTCTATGTTTGTTCTCACGAACTTTAGTTCTTGATTCTTTATTAACCATCTCTCGTCACTCCTTTAATTATTTCTTACCAGTCTTACCAACTTTACGTCTAATAACTTCATCAGCATATTTGATACCTTTTCCTTTGTAAGGTTCAGGTCTTCTCTTATCTCTGATTTC
>CACZPJ010000017.1 GCA_902782995.1 uncultured Lachnospiraceae bacterium
GAACCCGGTTCCCAGATCTTCGCGTCAAGCGTTCCTGTTTTATCCTGTAAAATAAGGGATTCATAAGGCTTTCCATTTTTGGTCATCGCCATCTGTTTGTTTTTACAAAGGAAAATCTCGTTTACCCGTTCTCCCTCACGTAATGTTTCAATATAATGCATGTTCTTCCTCTTTCTATCTTCTTTTATTACTGCAAAACGCCTGTCACTGCCTGACATTCCAGTGGCGTGTAGCCGTCATTTTCCTGACGCATAATGGTGATCTTAATTTCCGTTCCCGGTGTCAGTGACTGGATATACTGTTCATACTGCTTTGCGGTCTGCATCTTGGTATCATCAATATCCGTGATAATATCACCGTTCTGAAGTCCTGCTGCCTGTGCAGGTGAATCCATCTCTACGGACTTGATATAAATGCCGCCCGGCAGTCCGTATTTCTTTTCAATCTCACTTGTTACTTCCGTCATATGAATCCCAAGATAACTGATATTCTGATTGTTCGACAGCTTTTCGATGATCTGCTTTAAGTCCGAGATTGAGATCGCGGTCAGTGTATTCTCATCCCCGGAGCTGCTGTAATCCTGCATCACCAGACCGATGATCTGTCCGTCTAAATTCAGCAATACGCCGCTTCCCTCGGAACTTGCAACAATGTCCGTCGTAAAAACAGTAAAATTATTGTCGATCGTCGTTACACTGTTATCGGTCGAAGTAATATTACCGGTTAAAATCGAAAAATTCGAACCCAAAGGACTTCCGACTGCGATCACAACATTTCCCTGTGACACACCCAGTGAATTCCCAAGCTCTGCAACCTTTACGTTTGCAAGTGTCACACTGTCGATCTGTACGTGTGATACACTTAAAATAGCAATTCCGGTATTTCCGTCATACTGGCGTAACTGCGCATCCGTCACGGTTCCGTCCTCGAAGGTCACACTGATCGACTCTGCATCCTTAATAACCTTCTTCTCCGTCATAATGAGCAGATCATTTCCGTTATCTGCAATAATGATACCGCTTGCCTGTCCTTCCTGCTCATAGGGCGTGTTGAACCAGTCCGTATCACTTTTTACCCCGGTCACCGTAACGATCGACGGATTTGCTTCTGCTCCGACTGCATACAGCTTATTCTGGATCTTCTGGTAATCATCCAGATTCATATCACACGGTACCTGTATGATCTGCGTCTCAGGCTCTGTGTCTTCTGCCGGTTCCTCCTCATCCTCCCGTTTGGTCTTCCTCTCTGTTTCCGTTTCCATAACGATCTGCTCATCGGATGGGATCGAAACCACCGGGCTTTCCTCTTTCGTAAACCAGCCCTGCATCACAGGCTGCATCAGAACAAAGACCAGACATGCGACGAAGCCGAAAACCGCAGCAAGTCCGACTGTCTTTGTGACCTGCAAAGCGATCCTTCTTTTATTCAAAGGCTTATTTTTAATTTTTTCTTTGATAAAATCATACTCATCCTTCTGCGTCTCTGGCATAGAATAACTCCTTTTCTACACATCTAGCTTCTATTATACGTTCTAACCAAATATGTTGCAACTTTTATTTCATCTTCTGCTTTTATTAGAAGCCTTTTTGCGTTAAGATATAGAAGAAGAAAGTTTTATTGAATGGAGATAAGTGTAAAGCTATGAATCAAAAGGTTTTCAAAACTTTAGAATATAATAAGATCATCACACAGCTTGCCGCACATGCAGCGAGCGAAAAGGCAAAGGAACTGTGCCTTTCACTGACACCTTCCGACGATAAGGAGGCGATCGAGACCGCACTGATGCAGACCGACCACGCCTTAAGCCGGATCTACAAAAAAGGCAGTGTTTCTTTTTCCGGCATCCACGATGTCGGTGCCTCGATCAAGCGGTTAGAGATCGGTGCAAGTCTTGGCATTCCGGAACTGCTCCGGATCACTACCCTGTTAGAAGCAGCAAAGCGTGTCAAAGCATACGGAAGAAATGACCGGGAAGACTCTCCGCGCGACAGCTTAAATGCCATGTTCGATGAACTCGAACCACTGACACCGCTTTCCGATGAGATCCGCCGCTGCATCATTTCTGAGGAAGAGATCAGTGATGATGCCAGCAGTACCTTAAAATCGATCCGGCGTTCGATCCGTTCGATCAACGACAGAATCCACGCACAGATGTCCTCGATGTTAAGCAGCACCACGATCCGCGGTTACTTACAGGATGCTGTCGTTACGATGCGTGATGGCAGATATTGTCTGCCGGTCAAGGCCGAGGCAAAGGGACAGATCACCGGTATGATCCACGACCAGTCCTCAACCGGCTCTACACTCTTTATCGAACCGATGGCGGTCGTGAATCTGAACAACGACCTGCGTGAGAAGTTCTTAAAGGAGCAGGAAGAGATCGAAGTCATTCTTGCCGGACTC
>CACZPJ010000018.1 GCA_902782995.1 uncultured Lachnospiraceae bacterium
ACTCTCCCTCACTTGTAAAATTGTAGATGATATATGCCATATTGACATATATAAACGTAAACAGAGATATTGGTAACCAATATCTCTGTACTGCAGCTTATTCATAGTGAAGATCCAGCTCTATCGTTTCAATCATTCCGGTCTTCTTATTGGTGCAATTAATTCTGATATGATCATAAGCTCCAGAGCTGCTGATCTTTGCCGAATATTTTGTCTTCGCACCAAGGCGGTAATTCGATTTCGAGGTTCCGTTCAGACTGGTATAGATTCCGGTCATCACCCAGTTCTTATTCATAACAATATTCAGCTTCTGATTCTTGATCTTATTTGTATGATAATACTCACGGTTGCTCGCCGTCTTAAACATAGAAGCGAATTCCTTCTTGCCAATCTTAAAGTTCTTAACCGGTGATGCATACTTCTTCACAACAAGCTTGGTTGAGATCTTCTTACCCTTCACCTTACAGGTGATGGTTGCCGTACCGGTCTTATAATAGAACGCTCTTAAGTATCCCTGTTTTACCTGCAGGCGGCAAACACTTGTATTGCTGCTTTTTACATCCTTGATCTCCGTTGCACGGTTACAGCCGACAATCGAAAGTAATGTATAACTTGTAAAGTACTCTCCCGGCTGGTAAGTAACCACATAGGACTTGTCTGTAAAACGTGGTGTACTTGCTGCCTGAACCTCTGTGGTGTTCTGCGGTGCAAAAAGCTCCGCGGTAAAAAGCATTGCAAATGTAAGTGCTAATGCTGTAAAACGTTTCATCATTCTTTTCATTCTAATTCTCCCACTGATACTATTTTATATTCCGTTCAAAAATCTATTAACTTACCATTTTGTCAACCAAACGGAATCCTGATATGAGCCATAATAATCAAAATATGTATGATATAATTTTTTACCATCCTTCTTTATCGGCTCTACACGAACATAGTAATCTGAACCATACTTCAAAGCTTTCTTATTAAATTTCTTTAAAGTATATTTTCTGGTATTGCTCTTTAAAGTAGCTACTTTCTTATAACCCTTATTATAAGATGTCGAAACATATACTACATATCCGGTAGCACCATTCACCTTAGACCAGCTGATTTTGACATTTCTGCCACTCTTTTTTGCAACGACACTCTTTGGAGAAGAACCAAATACAATATCCGAACTCCATGCGCTGCATTTTAATTTACCATTAGACATTTTTACATAAGAGCAGACTTTCGCTCTGTAAAATTCACCTAACTTGATATTATTCGTAGAAACCCGGGCATCATCTGAGTAAGCACCACTCTCTGTTGTAACTTTGATGGTATGCTTCCATTTCTTGTCCCCATACTTCGTGATAGCGACCTTGTAACCATCTACGTTGTCCATTCTATCCCATGAAAAAGATGCCTGACCTTTTTTTACTCCTTCATTTTCCAGACCCTTTACTTTTCCGGATACAGTAGGATATGTAGTATAAGAATTCGTAGAATCTCCAACTGCACGGAACCCTGTAGTGGCTTTCCTTACCGGACTGATCCGCACATTATATTCTGTTGCAGCCTTTAAGCCTTTGATCGTGTAGTTTGTTTTTGTTGTATACTTGTTTGTCCAAGTCTCACTTCCATACTTCTTATAGCTGATCTGATACTCATTCGCACTTGCCACCTTCTTCCATTCAAACTTCATAGAAGATGTTGTAGCATTGGTCTGCTTAAATCCTTCGATCTTAGAATTTGGAGCAGTTACCATTTCTACTGTCGCAGACCACTTTGTATCCGCAGGAATCTTGCTGGTATTATCTACCATATATACATACTTCTGCTCTGTAGCACCAACTCTGACATAATACGTTCTGCCCGCAGCTAATCCATATGCAGTGTCATCTGTGTCAGAACTATTATTATCTACTTTTGTGATCTGTGTAAATTGCTTGTTCGCGCTTACTTCCCAGACATAGTTTACATCTGCACCGGTAGATGAATATCCATTATTCCATGAGAATCTAATAGAATCATCATCTCCATATGTCTGATGTACCCCTGTAGCAACGCCTGAAATTGCTGCCTTTACATCCATTTTTGAAAATACAGTTACTACTACCGCAAATAAAAATACCATTGCTGTACGTAACCAGATTTTACTTTTGTGATTACTCTTTTCCATAATCATCCTCCTTATTTTTTCATCATGTAAGCATTGGCACAACCATTATAACGTTTTTTGCACTTTACCGCAATAAATAATTTATGAAAAATTTAGATTTATATCACAGAATTGTCACAAAATAGGTTAGATGCATAAAAAAGGCAGCTACTTTTCTCTTTCGAGATCTGTAACTACCTTTTCAGAATAAGTCTTTATGAATTATGTACATAACTTATAATTACTTTAATAAATCAGCCAAATACACTTCCCCTTTTTTTAACGTTTTTACTCTTTTATATTCTCGGATTGTATCAATCAGCATATTGATATCCGAAAAATAATTACGAACATATTCTTGGGATTTAATACTTTCTTTCATCTTTAACACTTGCTTGCAAAAAGTACTTGGTGACATAGAACTAGCCTTTTTCATATAATCATCATACTTTCCTTCTGCTAAAATTAATAACATTTCTATTTCAGGAGAAGTCACAACCTTAATCACATCTACCTTATCTTTATAAGCAGAGCTTAACTTAAATCCTTCCGAATGTGAATCCAAAACACGTAGTACTGTAATTTTACTCTGAAATCCTTTTCTTAAATACCGTTGTTCAAACTCCTTTCCTTTTCTGCAACGAATAACTTCTTCATTTAACATTTGACTCCTATTAAAAATCAACATATCGTTATCAACCAACATATCTATAATAGCGGTCTCAGCCCCTCCTTCACATATAACAGCCACCATCGGAGATAATTCAATCATGCTCTATCCTCCACTATTTCTCCAGTAGACATCACTTTTTTCAGTCTCATAAAAGCTTCATATGAAGGAACCGTTCCCTCTAACATTCCACTCTGAAATACATCACTCTTTTTTATATCGTTGCGTTTCAAAATATGATATAACTTCTGAATTGATACACCACCATTATTCCTGATGATATATATTCCATCATTTCGATCCAGTTCATCTAACAACTCAATATAGTGTGTCGAATAGATTAACGTCGCTCCACTTTTATTAACATTTTTATCCATGAAAAATCTAATTAATGTAGCAACAATCTCTTTATTAAAATGATTTTCTATCTCATCAATGATAAAATATCCACCCTTAATCAAAACCACCCATGCCTGCATAAATACATTTAATCCCTTGATCGTACCAGATGATAAATAATGGCTTATATTTTGTATGCCACGCAAAGAGATCGTCTCTTTTTCTCTCTTAAACTTAACAATCAATTCCGTCTCATCTGCATTGAATTTGATATATTCTATACTTGGATCAAGGAACTGAATTAATGCCATTGGGAAATTACCAAAGGAATTCAAAATATTGAAATCCGTCCACTCTGTTAAATCCCTAAAAAACACATTTCCTGTCTTACCCAATGCAATAACAATACTAACATCATCTTTCAAAAACATAAATTGTTCCTGCGATATGTCTCTTGATTTAAACAAATTATTATCAGCAAATACAAATACGTTCGTTTTAGATGTGACAGAACTTGCCTTACGAGTATAGAGCTTTTCATGTAAAATAGTATATCTATCCGCAGCACCTTCCTCTTTCATTACTCCAATAACGGTCTCTAATAACCAAACATCTTTATTCTTCTCATCATAAAAATATATTTTCAATGTTACTTTTTGCGATCTTTCTAAAACAACTTTTGCGCCAATGTTATTAATTGCTTCTGCATTTAATAAGCTCATAACAAAAGAAATTAATTTGAGAGTAGTTGTTTTTCCGGACGCATTGACACCTACAAATGATAAAATATTATTCGTATAGGTATTGCCAAATGCTTTACAAAGCATAGCAGCGTTATCTGGATATATTCTTTGTTCAGCATTAAAATCGATTACAGCCTTTCCATTAAAAAGAAAAATTCCATCTGCTTCAATTCTTAATATTCTCATTTCGCGCCTCCAGATATATTAACACATTTTTCGTTTATCTTTATATATATTACCACAATAAATTATTTTTTCAATAGTTAAAAACGTTTTTTATGTTTATATCTCATATGTTCATCAGATATTTTTAAGTATACTCCATTTTGGTAATATATATTCACAATATATTTTTCATATATCAAGCAACTGCTTATGACCGAAACGATGCAGAGAAAAAGGTAGCTACTTCTCTCACTTGAGATCTGTAACTACCTTTTTCTATCATACATTGCCTATCAGCAATTATTCTGTTTCATTTTCATCTTCATTCTTGCATATGAAAATCTTTTTTTCACATTACTAACCACGTAATTCGATGCCCATCTCTTCTAATGCCTTAAGGATCTTTGTCATGGCAGAAGTAATGTCGTTCTCCTCAAGGTTACGATCCTTTGCACGGAAGGTTAAAGAGTATGCCATGGACTTGAAGCCTGCCTTGATCTGTGCACCTTCGTAGATATCGAACAGTTCATAGCTTTCTAAATTCTTGCCGCCCTTTGCATCAAATACTTTTTCGATGTCACCTGCAAGAATCTCCTTTGGAACAACCATACTGATATCTCTGGTTGCAGCCGGGAACTTGGCAATTCCGCTGTATTTGCGGTCAAAGGTTGCCTGCTCTACGATGTATGGCATGTCTAAAACTGCAACATAAACACGATCCTTGATGTTGTAGTTTGCTGCTACGGTCGGATGAACTTCTCCAAGATAACCGACTACCTGATCCTTATAGATGATATCTGCCTGTCTTCCCGGATGAAGGAAGGACTTGCCAGCCTGTGGATCGTAAACCAGTTTCTCTGTTAATCCTACTTTATAGAAGAACTCTTCTACGACACCCTTCATCGTAAAGAAGTCTCCCTCGCCATACATTCCGAGTGTAAACTGTACACGCTCGTCCGGAAGTTCGGTAACCGGCACCTGCTTTGGAAGATAGATGTTACCAATCTCATACAGGCGGACATCCTTGTTTCTACGGTTGAAGTTCGTTGCTAAGGAAGTCAGCATTCCGTTTAACGGTGTGGTACGCATGATGCTGAAATCTTCTCCTAACGGATTGGAGATTGTTACAACCTCACGCAGCTTGGAATCTTCCGGTAACAGTAACTTGTCAAATACCTTCGGACTTTCAAAGGAATAGGTCATTGCCTGTGAGAAACCACAGAACTCTGCGATCTCTCTTGCAACTGCTTCGATACGAAGCTTGAAGCTTAACATTCCGGTGGTTGCTTCTCCACTCGGAAGTGTCATCGGGATATTGGCATAACCGAAGAATCTTGCAACTTCTTCTGCAATATCCGCATCACATTCAAGATCCTGTCTCCAGGTTGGGATATGGATCATATTTGTTTCCTTATCATAAGCAAGCTCTAACTTTTCAAAATAAGAAAGCATGGTCTCCGGTGCAATATCCGTACCCAGAAGCTTATTATACTTATCCGGTTCAAATGGGATCTGTCTTTCCTCTTTTACCTTGCTGTAAATATCGATTGCTCCACCTACAACTTCTCCTGCACCGAGTTCCTCGATCAGCTGGCAGGCACGGTTCATAGCTTCCATTGCAAGATTTGGATCTAAGCCTTTTTCAAACTTGGCAGATGCATCGGTACGAAGTCCGACTTTCTTACCGGACCAGCGGATGTTTGTTCCATCGAAGCATGCTGCTTCAAATAACATGGTCTGTACATGATCTGTGATCATGGAGTTTTCGCCACCCATGATTCCCGCCATGCCGATTGCCTTTTCCCCATCACAGATCATAAGGATCGTATCATCTAAGGTACGCTCCTGTCCGTCTAAGGTCACGAACTTCTCACCATTTTCTGCACGTCTTACGATGATCTCTTTTCCTGCGATCGTATCCCAGTCATAAGCATGCATTGGCTGTCCGTACTCTTCCATGACGTAGTTCGTAATATCGACGATATTGTTGATCGGGCGGATTCCCTGTGCCCGTAATCTCTCCTGCATCCACTTTGGTGATGGAGCGATCTTAATATTTTTCACAACTCTTGCCGTATAACGTGGGCAGAGGTCTGTATCCTGAACGGTTACTTTGATGTAATCATTGACATCCTCGGAGTTTCCGGTCTCTGTGACAACCGGAGGAACAAACTTCTTATCAAAGGTTGCTGCGGCTTCACGCGCAATACCTAAGATAGAGAAGCAGTCTACACGGTTGTTTGTGATCTCATATTCTACGATCGTATCATCTAAGCCAAGTGCCTCAATCGCACTTGCACCAACTTTTGCATCTTCCGGGAAAATATAGATTCCATACTCCGGAGCTTCCGGGTACATATCACGGTTAGAACCAAGCTCTTCGATCGAACACATCATTCCGTTTGATTCGATTCCTCTTAATTTTCCTTTTTTGATCTTCACACCGCCCGGTGTCTTTGATCCGTCATGTCCTCCGGCAACACGTCCACCGTCTAATACAACCGGGACCTTATCTCCTTCTTTTACATTCGGTGCACCGGTTACGATCTGTGTCACTTCTCCGTTTCCAATCTCTACCTGACAGATGATTAACTTGTCTGCGTCCGGGTGCTTCTCGATCTTCTTGATCTGTCCGATCACGATCTTTTCCAGATCTGCATCTAAGCGTTCGCAGAACTCAACTTTATTTCCTGATAATATCATGGCATCTGTATATTCCTGATCTGTGACATCTAAGCCAGGTACTAATGCCTTTATCCATTTTAATGAAGTATTCATGGTTTCTTTCCTTCCTGTCTCTTTTTTACTTACTAGAACTGTTTTAAGAAGCGAATGTCATTCTCGTAAAGTAGACGCATATCGTCGATTTCGTATTTTAAAAGTGCGATTCGCTCTAAGCCTACACCGAATGCAAATCCGGAGTATTCGTTCGGATCGATTCCACTCATTCTTAATACCTTCGGATGTACCATTCCACAGCCTAAGATCTCAATCCAGCCTTCACCCTTACAGAAACGGCATCCTTTTCCGCCACATTTGAAACAGGTTACGTCCATCTCTGCACTCGGCTCTGTGAATGGGAAGTGATGCGGACGGAACTTAACCTTGGTATCCGGTCCGAACAGACGGGCTGCAAATTCCTGCAAGGTTCCCTTTAAGTCTGCAAATGTGATATTCTTATCGATGACCATTCCCTCAATCTGATGGAAGGATGGTGAATGGGTTGCGTCTACTTCGTCTGAACGGAAGGCACGTCCCGGTGCGATCATACGGATCGGAAGCTTGCCCTTTTCCATGACACGTACCTGTACCGGAGACGTCTGGGTACGAAGTACGATCTTATCGTTTACATAGAAGGTATCCTGCTCATCTCTGGTCGGATGATTTGCTGGGATATTTAATGCTTCGAAGTTGTAATAATCGTATTCTACATCCGGTCCTTCGACTACTTCATAGCCCATTCCGGTAAAGATACGCTCTACTTCTTCTAATGCGATCGTATTCGGATGACGATGTCCGACCTTATTCTTCTTCGCCGGAAGCGTTACGTCAATGACTTCTTTTTTAAGCTTTAACTCTAATTCAGCTTCTTCTAACTTCTTCTTTGTCTCTTCTAACTTCTTCTCGATTGCTTCTCTTGTATCATTTACAAGCTGGCCTACCATCGGACGATCCTCCGGAAGGACATCCTTCATTCCCTTTAAAACAGCGGTCAGTTCTCCCTTTTTACCAAGGAACGCCACTCTAACATCATTTAACTTTGTCAGTTCTTTTGAGCTTTCAATCTGAAGAATCGCTTCTTCTCTGATTTTCTGCAATTTCTCTTTCATCTGAATCCTCTTTCTGCACACTGTTTTCTTCTGGGTCTGTCATTGTGTGCTTATCTGACAGATTGAGCTTCACTTTTATGCTCATATTGGTGGACGGGTCATTCATCCATTCAAGCATTCGCATGCAAGCATGGTATGCTTCCTGGCTGATGCCCCTTGGTATC
>CACZPJ010000019.1 GCA_902782995.1 uncultured Lachnospiraceae bacterium
AGCGCAGGAATGGAGCCACACAAGATTTGTGCTTCCGCACAAACTGGGTATGCGCAAAAAACAGCGCAGGAATGGAGATAATATGTTTTATACAATCAAAGAATTTGCACAAATGTTCCAGGTTACGGAACATACGATCCGATACTATACCGACATTGGTCTGCTTCTCTGCAAACGTGATGAAAAGCAGCACCGTATCTTCGATGAAGATTCCATCAAACAGATGCAGGAGATCACAACCTTAAAGGGCTGTGGTGCTGCGATCGAGGATATTAAGGATTACTTCCAGCTCTGCCGGGAAGAAGCTACCGCGGAGAACTTGCAGGCAAGATATGACATCATCTTACGCCAGCGTATGCAGGCATACCGGCGGGTCGATGAAGCCAAGGCAACGGCTGCAACCATGGATGATAAAGTTGCCTATTATAAGAAACTGATCACAGAAAAAACGGAGGCTTAGGCCTCCGTTTTTTTCACCAACAGCTCATGCATCACGATCATAAGCACCAAGATAATACACAGATATACCGGCAGAAGTGCAACCGAAATCGAATTTGCGATCAGTCCGAATACCGGCGGCATCAGACAGGTTCCAACATAGGCACTCGCCATCTGAATGCCAATGATCGCCTGTGAACGTTCCGCTCCAAAGTGTGCCGGTGTGGAATGGATCACACACGGATAGATCGGTGCACAGCCTAAGCCGATAATCAGAAATCCTGCCAGTGCAAGCTCACGTCCAAACGGCAGAACCATGATCACCACACCAAGTCCGATGAGGCATTCTCCCATACGGATCATCCGCACATCATCAAACTTCATTGTAAGAAAGCCGCTAAGCGCGCGTCCGATCGTAATCCCGACATAAAACAGACTTGCAAAGGTCGCTGCCAAGTCCGCAGCCACTCCCTTATACAGTGTAAGGTAACTGCTTGCCCAGAGTCCGGTCGTCTGCTCTAAGGCACAGTAACAGAAAAAGCAGATCATCACTTCCTTTGCGCCACGGATCTGAAATACCTCCCGGATCGAAAGTGCCTTTGTCTGTACCTCCTGTCCGTCAGCATCCGCTAAGACCGGACGGTTCTTCCAGAGTGGCAGGCTGAATACTAAGATCATGGTAAGTACGATCTGAAGGATTGAGATCACACAGTAACCGCCATTCCAGGTTCCACCACCTGTCATTACATAGCCCATAATATAAGGACCAACCGATGCTCCCACGCCCCACATGCAATGCAGCCAGCTCATATGTCTGCTCTCATAGTGAAGTGCGACATAGTTATTTAACGCTGCATCGACACTTCCCGCACCAAGACCGTATGGAATTGCCCACAGACACAGCATCCAGAAAGAACTGCTGATCGAAAACCCAAACAGTGCCAGTGCTGTCATGCCGACACTGATCGCAGTTACCTTTCCGGTACCAAGGCGTCTGGTCAGACGGTCACTCTGCAGACTCGATACGATCGTTCCAAACGCAATGATCATGGAGATCGCGCCCGCATAGGAGATCGGGACATTCAGCTCCTGATACATCGATGGCCATGCCGCTCCAAGCAGGGAATCTGGCAGACCTAAGCTGATAAAGGACAAATAAATAATCACCAATAATAACTGAAACATGAAAACAATCCTCCTCATAATTCCATTTTTGATATCCGTGTGTTATACTTTCTTTTATGAGTTTTCAATGTCAAAATGAAGCATTTTCTTATACTTGATTTCTAAAAGCAATCATTGTTAACCACATATTGATATAAGGATTACAATTCCTTTGTTTTTCGAATTACGAAAAGATCTATAATACACATAAGAAAGGACAATCAAATGGAACTACTGATAAAATTTATAGTATGCTTACTCGCAGGACTTGGTGCAGGGCTCGGTACCGGATTTGCCGGCATGAGTGCTGCTGCCGTGATCAGTCCTGTACTGATCACATTTTTAGATATGGATCCTTATATGGCAGTCGGAATCGCACTTGCGAGTGATGTATTGGCAAGTGCCGTATCTGCCTACACTTACGGAAAAAACAAGAACCTCGATATTAAAAACGGACTGGTTATGTTAGCTGCCGTACTTTGCTTTACGATGGTCGGAAGCTATGTGTCAAGTCTCGTTCCGGGTACGACCATGGGAAGCTTTTCCGTATTTATGACTATGTTACTCGGAATCAAGTTCCTTGTAAAGCCGGTCACCGAACCAAAGGCTTCTTTTACCAATGCAACCGCAAAACAGAAAGTGATCCGCTCCCTTTTCTGCGGTATCCTCGTCGGATTCATCTGTGGCTTCGTCGGTGCCGGTGGAGGAATGATGATGTTACTCGTTCTGACCTCTGTATTAGGCTACGAATTAAAAACCGCAGTTGGTACGAGTGTCTTTATTATGACCTTTACCGCATTCACCGGATCGGCCAGCCACTTTGCCTTAGGCGGGATGCCGGACTTATGGGTACTGCTTTTCTGTGTCTTAAGCACACTGCTTTTTGCACGTATCGCTGCGCTGATCGCCAACAAAGCTTCTGCAAAGACCTTAAACCGTATTACCGGTATCATACTGATCATTCTTGGTGTGGTTGTACTCTTCGTCTAAGTGTCACCCGGTCTACCACATGGCTTAGTATGGGTGGATATGCGGTCTGTTACTCACAGACCGCAAGAACAACCGCCTGATATCCACCAAGCTTCACGTTATCTCCATTCTTATCCACAGTCTTGGTGTTACTTAACAACACCTCGGTCTGATCCGATGGAAGTGTCACACGCTTTGTCTCCTTCGAAAAGTTCACAAGCACGAAGATCGTCTGTCCCTCAAAGCTTCTCTGATATGCGATCAGATTCTCCTCTTCCCTTAAATATGGCACAAATGATCCAAACGCAAATGTCTCATGGTACTTCGGGTTCTTGTATAACGCGATCATCTGCTGATAAAAGTGGTAGACCGAATCCGGATCTTCCATCTGGCTTTTGACATTGATCTTTTGATAATCCGGGTTCACCATGATCCATGGCTTATGGCTGGAGAATCCGGCATATGCCTCATCACTCCACTGCACCGGTGTACGCGCATTGTCACGGCTGAACCGGTGCGCAAACGCGAGTGCATCTTCCTTACTGTAACCTGCATCTATGCAGACCTGATACTCATCAAGCGTACTGATGTCATCATACGACGCAATATCCGGGAAGTCACAGTTTTCCATACCGATCTCCTGTCCCTGATAGATAAACGGGATTCCCCGCAGGAAAAAGTACACACAGGCAAGTGCTTTTTTACTGGTCTCGAATAAATCTCCCTCCGGGATGAAACGGCTGACGCCCCTTGGTTCATCGTGATTCTCGATAATGTTTGACAAAAAGCCGGTCTCACCTACCATAAGCTGACTGTCAAAAATCGCATTCTTATACATCTCCGGTGTAACGACCTCATGCTCATACCACGTACCGTGCTTGCCGCACATCTCCGGTGCAAAATCGAACTTCGAGGAAAAATGTCCATCCTCTCCGATAAACCTGGCTACTTCTTCCGGCTTATCGTTAAAGACCTCACCGACTGTAAAAGCATCGTATTTTTCAAAAGTCTCATGCTTCATTTCTTCTAAGAATTCTCCGATGCCCTCGGCTTCCTCTAACATGTTCCCGATGTAGGATAAGCCATCCTCACGATCCGGCTCATAGTCCCGAAACGGCAGCTTTTTTTTGATATTGATGATCGCATCGATCCGAAATCCTGCAATGCCGCGGTCTAACCACCAGTTCATCATCCGGTAGATTTCCTTACGAAGCTTTGGATTCTCCCAGTTGAGATCCGGCTGCTTTTTGTGAAACGAATGCAGGTAATACTTGTCGGTTCCCGGAATCGGCTCCCAGACGCTGCCGCCAAAGTAGGAACGCCAGTTGCACGGCAGCTTTCCATCTTTTTTTTCTGCAATGTAAAAATACTTTCCGTATTCTCCGTCCGGGTCCTGCATCGCTTTTTGAAACCACTCATGTTCATCGGAACAGTGATTAACAACGAGATCCATAATGATATACATATCCCGCTTCTTCGCCTCTGCGATCAGACGATCCATCACCGCAAGATCTCCAAATACCGGATTGATGTCGTAATAATCCGAGATGTCATACCCCTGATCGACAAGCGGAGACCGATAGACCGGTGAGATCCAGATAATATCGATTCCAAGTCCTTTTAAGTAATCTAACTTTCCAATAATTCCTTCAAGGTCACCAATGCCATCTCCGTTTGCATCTGCAAAGCTCTTTGGCCAGATCTGGTAAGCAACCTTTCCCATCCACCATTTACGCTTCATTTTCCTGCCTCCTGTACATACTGGTCGTGTCACGTCTGCACCGACACATACTTTATTTCACAATGCCCTTAGCAGCGATAAACCTTTGCTTCATATGGTCGGAGCACCTTGCCCGCATCATCTGCATAGTTTGCGATCAGAATCTCTGCCTGATCCGGGATCTGATTCATCACCGCGTCTGACACGGTAACTTCATAGTCTGTGAAGTTGCAGATCACCATCAGATGTTCTCCGTCAAGTGTTCTCTTATAAATAAATACCTCTTCACTGTCCGGCTCTAACAGTTCATAATCTCCGTAGACAATAACCGGATTCTCATGCCGTAACCGGATCAGCTTCTTGTAATAAGAAAATACAGAGTCCGGATCCTTTACCTGAGCTGCGGCATTGACGGTTACATAGTTCGGATTCACTTTGATCCAAGGAGTTCCGGTTGTAAATCCGGCATTTTTACTGTCATCCCACTGCATCGGGGTACGTGCATTGTCACGGCTGATGCGCTTTAAGTAACCCATCATCTCGTCATGGGACACACCGCATTTTTCCGTAAGCTCATGGTATGCATTGATACTTTCGATGTCCCGGTAGTCCTCTAAGTTCTCAAAGTATGCATTGCTCATGCCAAGCTCTTCCCCCTGATATACATAAGGGGTTCCCTGCATCATATGGATACAGGTTGCAAGCAGCTTCGCAGAGACCGCACGATATTTTTCACTGTCATTGCCATATCTGGATACGGAACGCGGCTGGTCATGGTTCGATAGATACAGACTGTTCCATGCCTTGCCCTCTAAGCCGGTCTGCCACTTCGAAAGAATGGACTTCCATTCCACGAGCCCCATCTTATGGCCATCCCATTTTCCAAAACGTGTCTTCTGTTCCTTACCCTCACCGGTATGCTCGAACTGGAATACCATGTTCAGTTCGCTGCCGTCTGCATTCGCATATTTTTTCGCTTCTTCAAGCGTGACACCTGCTGCCTCGCCAACGGTGATCAGGTCATATTTGGAAAGAACCTTCTTATTCATCTCCTGTAAATACTCATGCACATGCGGTCCATTTGCGCAGCCGCTGTCACCATAGCCGTTCTCACCGACTTCGCCATCCGGCAGTCCCGGACGCTTCGAGATCAGGCTGATCACATCCATACGGAATCCGTCTATTCCCTTTTCGCACCACCAGTTCATCATATCAAATACATGCTCTCTTACCGCCGGATTATCCCAGTTTAAGTCCGGCTGTTTCGGGGAAAACAGATGTAGAAAATACATATCTGTCTGTGGATCATACTTCCACGCAGATCCGCTGAAACAGGAGCCCCAGTTATTCGGCTCACTTCCGTCTTCCTTGCCCTTACGCCAGATATAGAAGTCACGATACGGATTATCCACACTCTTGCGGCTCTCTACGAACCATGCATGTTCATCCGACGTATGGTTCACGACAAGATCCATCATAATGCGGATGTCCAGTTCATGTGCACGGGCAAGCATGGCATCAAAGTCTTCCATTGTTCCAAACTCTTCCATGATTGCCTGATAATCACTGATATCATAACCGTTATCATCGTTCGGTTACTGATAGACCGGAGAAAGCCAGATCACATCGATGCCTAACTCTTTTAAGTAATCCAGCCGTTCTGTAATTCCCTTGATGTCTCCGATTCCATCTCCGTTAGAATCCATAAAACTTCTTGGATAGATCTGATATACGACGGATTCTTTCCACCATGTTTTTTCCATTTTTATTCCCTCTTTCTGTTCAAAAGTTATGCGCGTTACCTATATGTTCAAGGTAGCACAGGAATCCAGGAAATGTCAAAGGTTAAATGTGTAACCCAACTTCAAAATCCAAATAAAAAAATGTCTCCCAAAAGAGTTGCTCAAAAAAATCGAACCATCTCTCTTAGAAGACAATCATATGAACCAATAAATCTGTGATAGCAATGTACAGTGACAGATGCAATGTTACATCTTCTTCTGTAATACATGATAGGCTATGGTGAATACAATGAGATCGAGGTATAATGCACCGATAGTGATCCAGCATGCCTTATATTCGCCAAGGAATGTGAATACGATCGACATCACTGCGAACAGGGCATATGCCAGGATTCCCGCAATCGTGTAGGCGGTCCGGGTGATCAGCACATTCCGTTCGTCCTTCTTTTCAATCTCACGCTCCTTACGCTTCTCAGGTGAGCTGAAGTGGTCCCTGAAATAGCGGGCGAGCGCGACCACTAAGATACCGGTTCCAAATCCGCTTAACATCGAACATCCGCTGGCATACGAACTATCCTCCGGTATCATCTGTCCGATCACGACTCCGAGTACGATCGTACCAACTCCGATGACCAGCCATAAAATACCAATCTGCTTGTTATACTTACAATTCATAGCAATCTCCATTCTGCATACAGCCTTTGTATATCATAGCCTTATGTCCTATGTATGCCGGCATAAAGCCTGCCCGTATCTCCAGCCTGTGTTACTCTTCTTCCTCATACAGGAAGATCTCTTCGATCGTCATGCCAAAATAACGTGCGATCTTAAACGCAAGCTGGATCGACGGATTATAACGTCCATTTTCCAAGGAGCTGATGGTCTGTCTTGAGACCTCAAGTGCATGTGCCAGTTCGTCCTGACGGATTCCCCGGGCTGTGCGGATCTCTTCCACCCTGTTTCGCATACACATCCTCCTTTACGCAAAATTACTTTACGCTATATATACACCTTTTTCATTGCTACGTCAAGTATGCTTTACATCTATGAAATTGTAGATGCGATGATCTCAAGATCTCCTTCGATTGAAACCTCACCGTAATTTGCAGGAAGGATAAAGTGATCTCCCTTCTTTACTACCTGATGGTTGATGATTCCGGTTCCTTCTAAGACACTCATGATCAAAAACGGATAGCTCTGGGTAAATGCTGCCTGTCCCTCTGTCTTAAGCCTGAACACCTTGTAATACTTACAGGAGATCAGTTCATAAAGCTCATTTACCGGAGTAACGGATGCATCTAACACACTGTCACCTACGGACTTTGCAGGAACTGTGATCACGTCAATACTCTGTTTTACATGAAGCTGGCGCGGCTTACCATTGCTTAACCGGTCATAGTCATAGACACGGTAAGTAATATCACTGTTCTGCTGTGTCTCTAAGATCACGAGTCCACCCTTGATCGCATGGACAGTTCCCGGATCGATCTGGATAAAGTCACCCTTTTTGACCGGAATCTCACGAATGAACTCACTCCATTTTCCATCATGGATCATTTCTTCAAGTTCCTGTTTGTTCTTTGCATTATGTCCGATGACAAGAGATGCATTTTCCGGACAGTCTAAGATATACCAGCATTCCATTTTTCCGAAGGATCCGTTCTCATGCTCTGCGGCATAAGCATCATCCGGATGTACCTGAATACTTAAGTCTGCCTTTGCATCAATGATCTTGATCAGTAATGGGAAGCGGTCAATATCCACGTTGCCGAATACTTCGCGGTGGTTTTTCCACACTTCGGATAACTTCTCCCCTGCAAATCTGCCATCCTTGATCGTACAATCACCGTTTTCATGGGCTGCAACACCCCAGCACTCGCCAATATCATCGCCTTCGATGGCATAGCCGAAGTCCTCACGCAGTCTGGTTCCACCCCAGATATTATGGGTAAATACCGGATCAAGGAAGAGAATCTGCTTCGATGGCTGGTTGATGCTTAACTTTGCACCATTGCTTTCCATGATCTCTTTATACCAGTATGCAGAATCCTTCACGATGCGCTTCTGTGTCCGGAAGTCTACATAAACCAGTCCAAAACGCTCGCTATAACCCTCGGACCACTCATAATTATCTAAAAATGTCCACAGGAAGTAACCACGGATATCTGCTCCTTCATCGGCTGCCTTCTGTAACTGACCGATATACTCATCTAAGAACTCGATACGGTTCGGATCATGCACCATGCCATCTTCTGAAACATTGTCATGGCAGGACATTCCGTTTTCTGTAATATATAACGGCATATGATAACGTTCATCTAAGAACTTCGCTGCCCAGTAGAGACACTCCGGTGTAACCGGCCAGTCGGTTGCTGTCTTTGCATGACCCGACAGACGATCTACGAACTCCGGCTCTCTGTCCTTACCTGCACGTACCAGATAACCGTTGTAAATATTCTGTCCTAAGAAGTCGATCGGCTGATGGATCAGCTCCATATCTTCTTCGGTGATCTCAGGCAGATATTCTGCATATTTTTTCAGTCCTTCTTCCGGATACTTTCCAAGCAGTACCGGATCGGAGAACCATGCTACATTCCATGTCCAGTTTGTGATCGGATTATAGAAACCAAAATATGCCTTTCTTGCAGCCTCGATATCCTCCGGCTTATTACTTGCAGGATAAGCAACACCACAAGTCGGTGCATAACCAACCTTGATCTCACCCTTTGCATATTTACGAAGGTTGATAACAGCCTGTCCATGTGCACGTAATACGTTGTGTGCGATCTGGAATACATCCCTGACAGGAAGCTTTAAGCCCGGTGCATGGACACCGGATAAATGGCCCAGTCCGACAAAGCACTGCGGCTCATTGATCGTAAAGATCTTATCGCACAGATCGGTAAAGTTCTCTGCAACGACCTTTGCATAATAACCAAACCATTCGATCGATTCTTCGTTCAGCCATCCGCCACGATCCTGTAATGCCTGCGGGAACTCCCAGTGA
>CACZPJ010000020.1 GCA_902782995.1 uncultured Lachnospiraceae bacterium
CGCATCATACCCCAGTTATAGCCTTCTTCCTTGCTTAACCGCAGATATTCTTTTGCGTATTTGATGCTTTCCTTCGGAGCTGTCTTAAACCAGCCAAGGATCGTATCATTGTCATGTGTACCTGTATATACTACACAATGCTTCTCGTAATTGTGTGGCAGGTAATCGCCATCCTCTCTTGTATCAAATGCAAACTGTAATACCTTCATTCCAGGGAATCCACAGTCTTTTACAAGCTGTATAACCGACGGTGTCAGATAGCCAAGATCCTCTACGATGATATTTAACCTGCCTAACTTCTTCTCGAGTGTACGGAACAGATCCATTCCCGGACCCTTGCGCCACTCACCGTTTTTCGCTGTCTTATCCTTTGCAGGAATTGCATAATAAGAATCAAATCCACGGAAATGATCGATACGCACTACATTATAAAGTTCAGACATGAACTTCACACGCTTTGTCCACCAGGTATATCCGTCTTTTTTCATCTCATCCCAACGGAACAGCGGATTGCCCCAGAGCTGTCCATCCTCAGAAAATGCATCTGGCGGGCATCCGGAAACATCGATCGGTTCTAAGTTCTTATCCAGATAGAACTGTGTCGGGTTTGCCCATACATCTGCACTATCAAGTGCTACATAAATAGGTACATCTCCGATGATCTCAATACCCTTTCCGTTGGCATATGCCTTTAAGTCTCTCCACTGTTTGAAGAAAAGATACTGTAACATCTTCCAGAATTCAATGTCTTCTGCGTATTCTTCTTTTGCCTTTGCGATTGCATGCGGCTTACGGAACTTCAGGTCTTTGTCCCACTCTAACCACGCAACGCCGTTATTTGCATCCTTTAATGCCATAAACAATGCATAGTCTTCGAGCCAGTCCGCCTGTTTTTCACAGAAATCTGCGAAATCTTCCGGTACCTTTTTCGTAAATCTTGCATATGCTTTTTTCAGAAGTGCAAAACGGTTCTCATATAAAACACCGTAATCTACATACTTCGGATTCTTTCCCCAAAAAAAGGATTCACATTCCTTTTTGGTTAAAAGCTTATCCTTACATAAGTAATCTAAATCGATAAAATATGGGTTGCCTGCAAAGCTTGAAAATGACTGATATGGAGAATCTCCATAGCTTGTCGGATTGACCGGCAAAATCTGCCAGTACGTCTGTGAAGCCTTCTCTAAAAAGTCGACAAACTTTCTTGCCTCTTTTCCCATTGTTCCAATTCCGTATGGTGACGGAAGTGATGAGATATGCATTAATATACCGCTTGTTCTCATAACTAAATTTCCTCCTGCAAATTCTTCCTTTATCCCTTTTGACCACATAATATGCTAAATTTTTCTTACACTCTCTCCGCATGCCAATTCAAACGGTATTATCTCATGTACCGATGAAGATTTCAAGTCTATCATGTCAAACAATATCTCCACACTGCGCTGTGCAATCGTTTTATACTGCTGACAGATCGTTGTCAGCTTCGGATTATAATAATCCGCCATATCAATACCATCGAACCCAATGACCGATATGTCCTCCGGCACCCTCATACCGGAGTCCATAATCGCACGCATTGCCCCAATCGCCATCACATCACTCATTGCAAATACTGCCGTCAGTCCATCTGCCTTCTCCAACAGATGCTTCATGGCACGATATGCGCTGTCATACGCAAATCTCGCCCGCATAAAATTTGTCTTATCTGAAAACGGAATGTTATTTTTATGAAAACTGTTCATACACCCCTTATAGCGTTGACTGCTCGTATTGAAATCCGTTTTGTCGCCGCCGATAATACCTATATTCCTATGTCCATTCTCGATCAGATAATCAATCGCACATTCTGCGCCAAGTGTATCATCTGTTGATACACTTGAGAGATTGTTGAACTTTAATAAAGAACTGTCCGTTGTTACGATCACACTCGGAACCTGGATATCTTCAAATCCCCGCTCAAACATCTGCGGATTTCCACCTAAAAAGAGGATGCCAAGAGGCTTTCTCTCCCTGCATAAGATCGATGCCTGCTCCACCTCATCATCGTCCTCATCAAAATAGGATACCTCTAAGGAATATCTCGATTTCTCGATTGTTTTCTGAATCTCTTCTACGATATTAAAAAACAACATATTCGAATGTCCCTTGACCAGTGCTATAATGGTCTTTGAGGTGATCTGCTTCAGTTGTTTGGCGTTGTTGTTCGGTACAAAATTATGCGCCGCAACAATCTCATCAATTTTTTTCTTTGCTTCCGGGCTTACATCCCGCCGGTTATTCAGTACACGGGATACC
>CACZPJ010000021.1 GCA_902782995.1 uncultured Lachnospiraceae bacterium
CCTCAAATGCATACTGCTTGCTGATCGGGTTATCCGCGGTAGAGCCCTCCGAAGTTCTCCAGTGATACAGGATTCTCGGAACATGTCCGACATGATGTGCTTCCTGTATGCAGCGGAAAATAAAATCATAGTCCTGTGCGCCGTCAAATGCCGGATCAAATCCGCCTGCCTTTTCTACGACCTCTCTTTTTGCCGCAAAAAAATGTGTGATATAATTGTTCGACCGTAAAAGATCCGGGCTGTAGTCCGGCTTCCAGTGTGCCTTGATATGCTTTTTTAAGTCCTGCGATACCTTATCTTCATCGGTGTAGATCACATCCGGCTGCCTGTGGCATGCCCAGTAGGCATCATCATATGCATATGCCTTTGATGCTGCCGCATGATTGATCCCTGCATTGGCAAGCACCTCGTAAAGTGCATCCGGTGCGAGCACATCGTCATGATCTAACAATCCGATCCATGCTCCCTTGGCCAGTTCAAATGCCGCATTGGTATTTCCCGCAATTCCGAGATTCCCAGACAGATGTCTGTAACTGATACGCTTCTCTTCCTTCCAGTGTGTACGGATCTGTCTTTCTACCGAATCATCCGGCGAACCATCTGCAAGGCAGAGCTGCCAGTTCGTATAGCTTTGTGCCTGTAAGGACTCTATCATCTGCCGTAAGAACAGCTCCGGTGTCTGATAGACCGGGACACAGATACTAAAAAGCGGACGGTTCTCCCAGTTGTCGGCATCTTCCCTCTGCCTGTTCCATTCTTCCTGCGTGATCTTATGCTTCTGATACCACGGATCATATGGTACTTCGTCCGGCTCTAACCGTTCTGCCACACGCACCCAGAACCGCTTCCAGCCATAATGCTTCAGGTAAAGGACTGCTTTTTTTATTTTATAACCTGTAATCTTCATATCAAACTTTTCCCTTTTTATGAATATACATCCAGCTCTCCGAATAATCCTGACGTTCTTTTTCATTTAAGAACGCATATTTTTCATATGTCATTTTCGTAAGCTCCATCTGCTTTTCCCCGCATTTGAAGCACTCTACATCCTTCCGCCTTGAGACTGCTCGAAGCCAGCCACAGTTTGGACAGATATATACTTTCATCATACTAATACCCATGCCTTTCTTTCCGCATGCAAAAAACGTTTTCACATGACCTACTTCAAAGAAAAATCTGCTTTATCTAAGGACAGGTTCGGATTGAAATACGGATCTCCGGCTTTTAAGATTTCCGGCCACCGTTCCTGGAATACTGCGATTTCACGCTGGAACCGCTCCACCTTTTCCGGGGTGTCCTCAAGTCCACGCGACTTAGACTCATAGTGGTAAAGCTCTGCATATGGATCGTATACCACCAGTTTTCCGAGTTCACGAACCTTCAGGCAATAATCAATATCATTAAATGCGACCTTAAGTTCCTCCGTCAGTCCTCCGACCGCATCAAATACTTCCTTTTTCGTCATCATGCAGGCCGCGGTCACTGCGGAATAATCCTGCGCACAGATAATACGCGACTGGTAACCGATGTCATAACGGGAAGAACCGATAAAGGTATGGCCTGCGATCCCGCCAAATCCGATCACAACCCCGGCATGCTGGATCGTATCATCCGAATAACAGAGCTTTGCCCCTACGATGCCGACATCCTCACGCATGCAATAGCCAAGCATCTCCGTGATCGTATCCGGACTGATGATCTCCGTATCGTTATTCAGCAGCAGATAGTACGAACCATTCGCATACTGTGCACCGAAGTTATTGATCTTCGAAAAGTTAAAATCTCCATCGTAATACACAGCATGGACAAACGCATAGTCTGCTTCTAACTGCTTATATGCTGCAAAGGTTGCATCCTCGGTACTGTTATTCTCAATAATGATAAATTCAAAGTTCCGGTAGGTCGACTTCTCGATGATCGAGTTCATACACGTTTTTAAATCCTCGATATGATCCTTATTCGGGATCATGATTGACACAAGCGGCTGCTCCTGCCAGTGATATGTCGTATGATACATGCCATAATATCTTGCATGCTCCGTTGTTGCCGGGATCCCAAGTCTGCGGTAATGTTCCTCTACCGCCCGTTTTCCTGCTTCAAATGCATACAGCTTGCTCTCCGGATTCTGTGCGGTGGAGTTCATATGGCATCTCCAGTGATATAACACTCTTGGAATATGATGTACACGGTTTGCTTCCTCGACACAGCGCAGGATAAAATCATGATCCTGTGCACCGTCAAACTCCGGCCGTAACATTCCGACACGCTGCAATAATTCCTTCTTTACCACACAGAGATGACAGATATAATTCACGCTGCATAACAGATCGATATTCAGATCCGGCTTAAAGTTCGGCTCGAAAAATGACTTCCCTTTCATGTCGACCTTATCCTCATCCGTATAGATCATTTCTAAGCCGGGATCTTCCTGTAAGACCTTCACACACTCATACAGTGCTTCCGGCGCGATCAGATCATCATGGTCTGCAAAAACGATGTAATCGCCCTGTGCCATTTTTAAGGCTGCATTCGTATTCTGCGAGATTCCGTCGTTGCTTGCTAAAAGCTCATAACGGATTCTAGCATCCTTGTTGTGATACTCTTCTAAGATCGTTCTGACACGGCTTTCAGCCCCGCCACCGTCTGCAAGGCAAAGCTCCCACTTCGCATAGGTCTGTGCGATCACGGAATCGATCATCGCCCGCAGATAACGCTCCGGTGTCTGATAGACCGGGATCACGATCGAAAATACCGGTTCATAGGAAAAATGCTCCTGTCTCTGTGCCTCTAACTGCTCCTCAGAGTAGAGGTACTGCTTTCTCCAGATATTATACTTCTCATCCGACTGACGGAACAGTCTTGCACGCGCATGATCGATCGTGCCCTTTAATCCATGTCTCTGGTAATACGCTGCGATCTTTTTGATCATTCCGGGCTGTGCTGTCCCTGCCTGTGTCTTTCCATGTGCCAGTGCAGATGCCGTACAGCGGTATACGCTCTTACGCTCCCCGCACTGCATCAGAAGCTCAAAGCTGCTTCCCTCAGCCGGTGCTGTCACCTTAAATCCCGCCTGCACGCCTTCTGCGGCATCCTCGTAGACTGCCATGACATCCTTGCGGTAATAGCGTTCTACCTGTGCCTTAAGTTCCCTGCCCTTCTGATTCTTCAAGGTAAAGGTCACTTCGCCATCTGCCATTGCCCAGCCACTGAAGGTTAAGGTACCCTCTGACAGATTCTCTGTTTCCAGATAATAATCCACACGCTCCTGCATGGAGATCAGTTTTTTCACGGTGATCGTCCGTATGATCTTCTCTTCTGCTTCATGGACACAGATAATGGTAAGCTTAGAAGATGACTTCCAGTCCTTTGGCAGTGCCACCTCGCCAACCACTTCTTCATTGATGTCTGCCTGATAGTTCAGATACTTCTGACGGATCTCTATGCCGCGGCGGACATGTTCGGCAAGCTCTAATTCCTTCGCATCCAGACAGACACGCAGACTCCGGCGATCCGGATTATTCTCCCGGTACCAGCCATAAAAAACAAGGGTATCCTTCTTCGTTAAGTGGAATCTCAGATTTTCCAGTGAAAAATTGTAATCTAACATAATTTCTCCTAATTTGATTGCATTTTATCGTAAAATCAGGCTGTTTGGTGCGGTTGAAAAGCTTCGCACTTCACTTCCCATATCTTCCATCAGCTTCTTATTCGCAGGCGTGGTGTAGATTCCCTGCTCATCCTCCATCAGCCAGTCCGGTGCATCAAAAAATGCAACCTTCGGATGTACCTGCTCATAGAAATCTGCCTTCAAGCCACCGTTTCCATGGTGTCCCATCTGTAAATAGTCGGCTTTTAACGTATCCTTATATTTTTCCAGCAGATAATCACTGACATGCTTTCCTACATCCGAGCAAAACAGCATCGTCTCGCTTTTTCCATTCATCCGAAACATCATGGCTCCGTCGTTTTGCAGATCATTCGACAGCTCATCGATCTTATCCTCATATGCACTTAAGATGTCGATCGTCGTATCACCAACAGAAATCTCATCCCCACTGTGTGCATACTCTAACTGGCTGATATCCATCGAAAGGAATCTGCGGTACATATCGACGCCATCCCAGGAGGCATTTTTTAAACATAACTCCGGGGATGCCATATCAACTGCATAGACATGATCAATCTTCATCGAACCGAGTGCATCATAGATCTCGCAAAATGCACCGATATGATCGTCATGCGGATGTGTTAAAAGCCAGTCATCAACATGATTGCCCAGTGTCTCGATCACCGTCCGCACCTCAGCGGCTCCATCGACCCAGCCGCCATCGATCACAACCAGATGTCCCTTGTGATCCTGCATCGTATAAAACATCTGCTGGTTGCCATCTGCATGACCATACTGTGTGATCAGCCAGTCACTATCCTGCATCGCATCATCTGTCAGACGATAGATATAGTAGTTGCCAACGTCTGCGATCATCGTATAGCCTGCCGCTTCTATCTGTGCCTTACTGTCCGCATCCGCGCGGTAGACCAGATACGGATAACTTCCTTCATACGCATAAAAAGCAAGTGCCTGTGCATCGATCCTGCCCGTGTTAATATTCCAGTAGATCTTACTTGCCAGCTTCGAGAGCTTCTCGCCACGCAGTGCATTCCGTCCATAAGGCATACGGATCGCTGCATCATACTGCCGGATTCCGGTCGATAATGCCGCCGGCACGATCACGCCCTTTTCTTCTATCCCATTTGACGCTGCATCCGCTTCGATCGCGTCACAGACCACTAAGATGTCCTGATTCAGCTTATATGGATTGGGTCCCTTTTCAAATACTCCGCTCCGGTACACACAGTTACTGCCGGCTGTCACCGCAATGGAAGCCACAACAAGCAGTAAAACGAGAAGCTTCTTCCAGTGTGCCCTAAGCTGCCCGATTCCACAGGTAAACATATATGCGATCATAACCGTAATCGGAAGCAGCCAGAACATTCTCCAGTAGACTTCCTTACCGATACAATACTTCATAATAATTCCGGCTGTCACCGGACATGCATAAATCACCGCAAACAAACCGGTATAACCAAAAAACCAGTGCTGCTTCTTTTTATCCTTCTCCATGGCTGCGAAGAAGAATACAGACACCAGAAACAGGATCAGATAGATGCCTGTCCCAAAAAATTCATCCTTCATCTGCCAGACATTTTTCATAACCGTAACAAATAATTCCTTCATCGACACCACCTCCTAACGTATCACCAGATAGATTCCGGCATACAGCAGGTTCGGTATGCAGCAAAGCAGCATCCCGATCAGTGTCCGCAGTCTGCGTTCCCGGATTGCAATAATCAGTCCCATAATGCCTGTCATGATCGCCCCAAGCATGATTCCCATGGATGAAACGAGACAGCAGGCAAGCAGGACGCTTACCAGAAATACCCAGTCTGCCTTCTCCCATTCCTTCCAGTACAGCTTCATTCCCATATAAAACAGAAGCGGCAGGAGTGCAGATGCAAGTACCGCCTTCCCCTGCCAGATACGGATAAGCATCACGGTGCCCTGTGTACGTGCGGTTGTCAGGGAAAACATCTGTATCACGGCTGCGATCAGCACAAAATACGCTGTTTTCTCACGATTCTGTCCAAACAGCCGCATGCCGATCATGCCAAATACGCCATAGGCTAATACAAGTAACACAGCCGGCAGAATCGTATGCGCTAAGATTACTGCATGAATACCGGATATCTTACTTAAGAATGCAATAAATACCGGAAACGGCGATAATACATAACGTGCCGGAAATGCGGCATATGCATCACCGGTGTATGGATTCACCTGATACAGGGAGTCTGACTGGATCGTCGTCGTCGAGGTTGCCAGATAAAATGCATCATCATCATCCACATGCATATAAAATGCATACATATAGATCTGAAATCCGATCACGCAGAATAAAAGCAGTGTAATCCATGGCGTATGGCGGAGGGTTTCTATGAATTTTCCACAGACCTTACCGAATCTGTCCCGGTTTATCCACAATGAGACCACTGTAAGCAAAATAAAAAGTGCCAGAGCCGCTATTGTCACCGTTGTAAAACGGATCTTCAGATATGTGCACGGTACGATCATGAGCTGCAAAAGTGCCCATACGATCACTACTCCGGCGATCCAGTTACACAGTATCCCATTTTCCGGCTGCTTATGCCCTCTCGTATAGAGCATGCCGATCGCAAATGGCAGGAGGGCAAGCCCGGTTAATAACAAAATGATACGAACGATCATATGAATTCTCTCCTATCGAAAAACATACTTTTGATTATTATAACACTTTTTTCACTCATCGACTAGATTTCTTCTATGGTTTTTGTCTTTTCTTGCTTTTTTATACATTTATTGGTATGCTTATTCTATTAAATCTGTTGGAGGATTTTTATGAACTATAACAATGCATATACGATTTTAAAGGAACATGGACAGCTTCATGTTCTTGCGCACTTTGATTCCTTAGATGAATCAGAGCAGGCGCATCTGCTGTCACAGATTGCTGGCATCGACTGGCACATCATTGACTCCGTATCACACAGACAGGAGATCACAAAGCGTGGCAGCTTAGCACCACTTGATGCCATTGAAACGGATGAAATCGAAAAAAAGCATTCCCTTTTCCGAGAGCTTGGACTCGATGCGATCCGAAAGCAGCAGATCGGTGCGGTTCTTCTTGCCGGGGGACAGGGAACCAGATTAGGACTCGATAAACCAAAGGGCATGCTCAATGTCGGTCTGACAAAAGAGCTGTATCTTTTTGAAATGCTGATCCGTAATCTTCAAAAAAATACGGATGCAGCCGGTGCTTTTGTCCCGCTTTATATTATGACGAGTGACAAGAACCACGATGATACGGCTGCCTTTTTCAAGGAGCATAACTATTTTGGGTATCCCAAGGATTATATTTCCTTTTTCATTCAGGAAATGGTTCCATGTACGGACTTCGATGGAAAGCTTCTGATGGAAAGCCCGTCTTCCCTTTGCATGTCACCAAACGGCAATGGTGGCTGGTATACCTCGATGCACAACTGCGGTATCTTAGAGGATGTCCGCAGACGTGGCTTAAAATGGCTGAATGTCTTTTCCGTAGACAATGTCTTGCAGCAGATCGCCGATCCTGTTTTTATCGGGGCAACGATCGATTCCGGCTGTGTCAGCGGTGCGAAGGTCGTAAGAAAGGCAGCCCCGGATGAACGGGTCGGTGTGCTCTGCTTAGAGGATGGCAGGCCTTCGATCGTCGAATATTATGAGATGACCGAAGAAATGGCAACCCTTCGAAAACCAAATGGCGATCTTGCCTACAACTTCGGCGTCACCTTAAACTACCTGTTTACCGTTGACACATTAGAACAGATGCTCGGTGCGAACATGCCGCTTCATATCGTCGAGAAGAAGATTCCTTATATGGACGCTTCCGGCAATCTGATCCATCCGGACAAGCCAAATGGTTACAAGTTCGAGACGCTCGTACTTGATATGGTACATATGTCGAAGGACTGCATTCCATGCGAGATCATCCGCGAGAAGGAATTTGCGCCGATCAAGAATGCAACCGGTGTGGATTCCCTCGAAAGCGCGCGGGAACTGATGAAAAAAAATGGGATTGAGCTTTAGGCTCAATCCCATTTTTTCGTGCCACATCCATCTCCTTTTATCTGCTCCGGAAGTATCGCCACGGTACAGTTCTTTAAAATATTTTCACTCTTTTTCTGATACTCACTTGCTTTTTTCAGATTCAGCATCTGAAAGTTCAGACACCCCAGAATATGATAGTTAAGTGCAAGCCGGTAATCATTCTCCGGCAAGATCATCCGGTGTATCCGCAGGGCTTCTTGTGCAAGGCTTTCTGCATACTTGGATCTTCCAAGTACCATGCCCTCTAACCATGCAGATACCATCCGGTATTCAGCATAGATCTCACTCTGTTTCGGAAAATTCTCCTCAATCATATTTCCCAGCCGGTTCCATTCCAGATGGTACACCTTTACATTCGTATTCAACCGTAAATGAGCCAGAAGCCGGTTATAAGTATTCCGGTAAATGCGCTCCGGATTTCCAAATTTCTTCTGATCCATGTCCTCTGCGCACTTCTGCCAGATCTCTAACGCACTCTGATAATCTCTTTCATTGTAATAACAGCTTCCAATATCATTCCAGATCCGGCATAGCCACTTCTCATCGCTTCCATCCATCCGTTCTAACAGATCAGACGCTTTTGCCAGATAGGTTCTTGCCTGTGCAAAGGAACGGCTGTAATAACTGCAATATGCCTTTCCCTCATATACATGCAGCCGGTACAAAGAAATATCCGGGAATGTCTCTAATAACTGATCCATTTCATCAAACAGCTTCCATGCATCCTCCAGATATCCCTGTATACATAGGATCTCCGCAGTCTGCATCCAGAGATCCTCCTGCGCAAGCACCTGCCGCCTTGGATTCTCCCACGTATGATCATGGATAATGACATTTGCTTCCCATAACTGCTTCTCTAATAAGTCCGTTTTTTCCTTCACTGACATCCGCTTAAAGCGGTATTGCGTCAGCAGCCGGTCGTACTGATCAATATCCCGGATCGATTGTATCTGTTCCTGTAATAACGCCTTTTTCTTCAGCTCATGCCGTTCCGTCTTGGTATAACGCTCCTGATAGGAGATGGCAAACCGCGGGACAAAACAAGGCTTAAACGGATAGCGGTAATCCAGACGCAGCGTAATATAATCAAACAGATTCGGTTCCTCGTTCTCGATCTGTCTCACCAGAAAAGACGGCATGATAAAAATAAGCACGCCTACCCGCCTTAGGATCTCCCGCGAAATATTCAGGCTCTTTACCACATCATACGAAATTGCTTCATCCTGAAAATTATAAAAGCAGACGGTCTTTGGCTGATCCCCGCTGCCAAGCTTCTGAATAAGCGGAATAAACGTCTCCTTGCAGTCTGCGAAGTCATAATACTCCGTCCCATATTTTTTTAAAAGCGATATCAGATGCAGGTGCACACTGTACGCATTTGCTTCTAAAAGAACAATGGCATTCTCCACATTCTTCATATAAATCTCTAACTTACGGTCTTCCAGCTTAAAATCATCGGATTGTTGTTCCATTCCTATTCATCCTCACGAAGCTTATTCTTTTCCTTCAAAAAGTCGACCAATACCGGATGCACTCCACACCAGCGTTCTCCATTGTATTCAATCACAGATAAAGACTTTAATAACTCGCTTAACACCTCATCGGTATTCTCCGGCTGCGGATCGTGATAAATTTCTACCAGCTTGTCAAACTGTTCCTTTGATGTAATATTCCGCTCGTAAATACTTTTTAATGCGGAGCAGACAATCTTTGCCTCATCCATCGAAATCGGTTCCATGCCCGTCTGTCCATTCATATCGAACTGGCTCAATTTATATAGTGCGGCCTCCTTCAACATGTAAAACAGATCCCGGATCGCCCCGCCGGACTTGCTGACCATAAAATCTAAGGCATCCTCTTTTATCAGATTCCGCTCCATCCGCTTGTAAACGATCTGATTTAAGATGTCGATTCCCTCTTCATTTCTGCTTCTGTCACTGTTTTGTACCTTGATCATGCTATATAAAACACAACTGTCAAAATCATCCCGGATCATCGCAAAATCTGCTGTATAGACCATATAAATCGGAAATGCGATGATCATCTTCATTGCAAGCGACAGCAGCGTCTTTCTATGCGAAACAAAAATATGTCTTGCATCCTCAATATCTAACTTATCCAGATCTTCGATAATGACCAGGATCTCTTTTCCACATTCATGCTTCAACTGTGCATTCATATCGCTGATGATCTCATTGATCATGCTGATCAGATAACTGATCTTTGGCTCTACGGTATTACGGATCGTCTTTTTCGATTCTGCACCAGCCTTTAAAATTCCTTTTCCATAGACAGAAATCTTCTGTAGCAGTGACAGCTTCGCCTGTGCACCTGTTTCCATCTCCATCTGGTCTGTGACAACCTTTTCAAAAATCTCTTCTCCGCGCCAATAATTGACCAGCTTGTCTAAAATACCTTCATCTACCTTTAAGGCAGTCTGCTTCGTCAAGTAATCAATGACCTGCCCCATAATCGCAAAAATCACATCAATATACTGGATTCCGCTTAATTCGACTTCCTGCGCGATTGAAAAATTAATGATCTCATAACGGTTCTGTAAATGTCTGGAAATGTTCATAATCTCCGTAGATTTTCCACATCCCTTATGCCCCATAAACAAAACCTTCATGGTAGGATTCGGACTATACAGAAAAGTATTAATAATGTTATTGCTGGCATTCATAACACTTCTTATCTGACTCGTATTCACGTAAAATTCATCATAATTTTCCCCCTCTAATGGAAACGGGGTAAAAACACCAATCATTTCCTCGTATTTCGTAGCCTTCGTCATATGTATTATCTCCCAAACATCTGTGCAATGATATAACACTGTCTTCCTCCCCATACGGACTACAGATATTATATCCAAGTTTTCTGTCTGTTTCTGTTATATTTTCACTGTAACATGATTCATTTTAAAAGTAAATATCTGCTACTCCCCATCCGGCAGATTCGTCTCCTTACAGATATAGATCGGCCGGTGCTTCACTTCCAGATAAGCCTTTGCCAGATACGTGCCAAGGATTCCGATACAGAGCAGTTGAAGTCCACCTAAAAACAGAATGATGCAGACCAGTGACGGCCAGCCAAACGCAGAGCCTCCGAAAAGAAGCTGTCTTACGATCACGAATACAATCGCAAGTGCGCCTACGCCGCACATACCTACGCCCATGTAAGAAGCAACCGCAAGCGGCTTCGTGGAAAATGCAACGATGCCTTCGATCGAATATGCAAACAGTTTCCAGAAGGACCACTTCGTTTCTCCTGCCACACGTTCTATATTCTCAAATTCGATCCACTTCGTCTGAAAGCCAACCCATCCGAATAAGCCCTTAGAAAACCGGTTATACTCTCCAAGCTCTAATAAGGCATTTACAAACGGACGGTTCATCAGCCGGAAATCTCTTGCCCCGTCTACTATGTCCGTATCTGAGATCTTGTTCATCAGCTTGTAAAACTGTCTTGCAAAAAAAGACCGGATCGGTGGTTCGCCCTTTCTTGTGACACGTCTTGTCGCTGCCGAGTCATAGCCCTCTTCCATGACTGCATAATACATTTCCGGCAGCAGCGATGGGGGATCCTGCAGATCCGCATCCATGATCGCGACCAGATCACCTCCTGCATTTTTTAATCCGGCATAGATCGCAGCCTCTTTTCCAAAGTTCCTCGAAAAAGAAATATATTTGACACGCGCATCCTTTGCGGCAAGCTGCTTCATCTCGTCTAAGGTTGCATCCCTTGATCCATCATTGATGAAAAGAATCTCAAAATCGTTCTCCTGCATTCCGTCTGCAACCCGGTTCATCTCCTCGTAAAAATAGGGCAGTGCCTCTGCCTCATTGTAACACGGCACGATTACTGAAATCTTTGTTTTTCTATTATTCGCCTTCACTTTACCTATTCACACCTACATTCATTGAAACTTATCTTCC
>CACZPJ010000022.1 GCA_902782995.1 uncultured Lachnospiraceae bacterium
AACACCTGATCAAATACCTGTATGATCGTATCTACCAGTTCCGGTTCCATCTGTGACAGACGCATTTCATACTGTTCCTGCATCTGCTGTCTTTCCTCTTCTAATGCATTTTTTTCCTGCTGTAACTCCAGCTTTGCCTGATTGCAGCCTTCCTGATACCCGGCTGCATTTCCTTCTTCTTTTGCCTGCTGCCGGATTGCATCTGCCTGATTCCTTGCTTCTGCCAGTATCTGATCTGCCTGGTCTCTTGCCTCCGCTAAGATCTCTTCCGCCTGATTTCTCGCATCTTCTAACTGTGCGCTATCATCAACCGGTTCTTCTTCGGAATAATCTACTTCCACTTCCGTAGCAGGAATGCCTGCCTGAAACCCATCTGCATCCGGCTCGGCAAATCCTCTCTGCTTTGCCTGATACTCCTGTTCTAACTTTGCTAACTTTTCCTCGACCATCTGATTGGAATTGATGATCCTTGTATGATCTGTTTCTGATACAACGAAACATTGTTTGTACAAATTAGGCAATGATCTCGTCACCTCCGCCTCTGGAAATTACAATTTCTGCGGAGTCTTCCAGCTTACGGATTACACCAACAATCTTCTGCTGCGCTTCTTCTACATCCTTCATACGCACCGGACCCATGTATTCCATATCTTCCTTGATCATTGCAGCCAGCCGCTTGGACAGGTTCTTAAAGATAACACCCTGTACCTCTTCGTTCGCACCCTTTAATGCAATTCCAAGGTCATTGTTATCGACATCACGAAGTACACGCTGGATCGCTCTGTCATCCAGAAGAAGGATATCCTCGAATACGAACATCTTCTTACGGATCTCATCTGCAAGTTCCGGTTCTTCGATCTCAAGAGATTCCATAATATGCTTCTCGGTACCACGGTCTACGGTATTTAAGATATCTACAATCGCATCGACACCACCGACGATCGTGTAATCCTGATTCAGCAGCGATGACAGCTTCCGCTCTAACACACGCTCTACTTCCTTGATCACATCCGGCGAAGTACGATCCATCGTCGCAATACGTTTTGCCACATCCGCCTGTTTCTCCGGTGTCAATGCACCTAAGATCATCGCAGACTGGCTTGCGGACAGATACGATAAGATCATCGCAATCGTCTGCGGGTGTTCATCCTGGATAAAATTCAACACCTGGCTTGGATCTGTCTTGCGCACAAACTCGAACGGACGTACCTGCAGGGATGCAGTCAGCTTGGTAATAACCTCCTGTGCCTTTTCGGAACCAAGTGCCTTATCAAGCAGCTCTTTCGCATAGCCGATACCACCTTCCGCAATATACTGCTGTGCCAGGCAGACCTGATAGAACTCGTTTAAAACGTCCTCTTTGGTCTGTGGGGAAACACTTCTGGTATTTGCGATCTCAAGTGTCAGTTCCTCAATCTCATCTTCTTTTAAATGTTTAAAAATACTCGCCGATTTTTCCGGTCCTAATGCGATCAGTAAGATCGCCGCTTTCTGGATGCCGGTATATTCCTCACTACTCATATGCTCTAATTCCACTCCTCATTCAGCCAGTTACGCAACAGTGACGCAACCGCCTCCGGATTTTCATCAACAAATTTTTCTATCAGTAATCTTGTCTCAGACTTCTCGTTGTATCCGATATCCTCAAGATCATCCTGTTCTGCTTCCTTCGTTGTCTCAAGCAGGGACTCCACCGATAATTCCGGTTCCATTTCGACCGCCTGCTCCTTTCTTGTACTGCGGAATACCACGTATCCAAGAAGCGCAAAGATCAGTACTGCCAATGCGATCTGTAAGTAATCTGACCAGGTACGTCCCGTCTTGTCCGAATATACGAAAAACGGTACGTCATAGGCAACGATTGAAATATTATTCGTTGCAATACCGGTAGCCTTTGATACCATATCATAAAAATCCTGATCTACCGTCCCCTTGACACGCTGTGAATTCTGTGCCACAAACTGGTCAAAGGTCATATTATCCAGTGTTCCGTCTGCCTTTAACGCATCCTCATCATAGGTCACATAATTCGTTGCAACGACTGTAAGAGAGGAATTGTCATAATCAATATCCCCAACCGATTTCTGTGTCTCTGTGATCTTCTCACTCGGTGTATAGTTCTTCTTCGAATCGGTGATCGACTGGCTGCTGATCTCACCATTTTCCAGCATATAAGCTGTATCATCATCGTTTGTATCCGTACCAGGTGTCGCTGCTGCGCCGCCGGTTGCATTCGACTCGTAGTTTGACTCACTGCTCAGATAACCCTGATCCTGTCCGTCATGTACATAGTAATCATGGTCGGTTTCCTTGACCGCATCCATATTCAGCTTCAGATTCAGTCCAACTTCTACATTGTCATAGACATCCGTTCCAAGTACAACGTCCTTGACCGCACCCTTTACCTTATTCTCAACCTTCGTCTGGTAAGAAAGCTGTGAATTCGACACGCCGCTTGTAGTAGTGGAATCTCCGCCGGAGAATAACACGTTGCTGCTCGTATCCATGATCAGGATACTGTCTGTACTCTTATTGCCAAGTCCTGTTGCCATGTACTGTGCAAGTCCGGCTGCCTGGTCATCATCCATCTCACCGTTTAACTTTAAGATTACGCTTGCATAGCTCTCTTCATTCCGGCTGATGATCGTTCCATCATCCTCCGGGATCGACAGACGGACAGATGCAGTATCGACATTATCGAGCGTCTCTAAGAACTTCTTAAAACGCTCTTCCATGTACAACTGGTACTTCTTATCCTTATCCGCTTCCGTGGTACTAAAGCCCCCGCCTAATGCATCATCGATGCTGTAACCATTCGAAGGAATACTGTTTTGTCCAAGTAAAATATTGGCATTCGCCTCATCCTCAGAATGGATCGTAAAGGTAAGTCCATCATCGGAAACCGAATACCAGATACTCTCACCTGATAACAGATCCTTGACCGTACCAGCCTGTGAAGTATCTTCGCAGGTGATCAGTTGTACCGTGGTCGGCTTTGACATCACAACATATAAAATGATCAGTGCAACGATCACGACCGCAGTAATGCTAACGATCAGCATCTTCTGCTTCGTCGAAAACTTTTTCCACCATTCTGTAATTTTATTTAATATTTCTTTTACTTTATCCGGCATCTTCTACACCCTACCTGCTAAATCTGCATATTCATAATTTCTTTGTAAGCATCTAAAACCTTATCACGGACTGCTACGGTATAGGATAAGGCAATGTTTGCTTTTTCCTGCGCGATCAAAAGATCATGTGTACTGGTAGACTCTCCTAAAGCAAACTGAATCTCTGCGGATTCCGCACTATTCTGGTAGTCATTTGTCTCGTTTACCATCTGTAAGGCATTTGAAAATATTGAATCAAAGCTCTCATCCTTTGTCTGTGCTGCCTGATTATTCTCTACCGCAGACTGGATTACGTTCGATGAGACATTCGTTAATGCTGAAATATCCATTTTCTTCCTCTTTTCCTAATCACATGTTATTATTTACCGATCTGAAGACCCGCCTGTGCAATGCCCTTGCTTGCATCGAACGCTGTTACATTCGCTTCGTAAGCACGGCTCGCATCGATCAGGTTCGTCATCTCTGTTACAATATTCACATTCGGATAAGAAACATATCCGTTCTCATCTGCATCCGGATGGGACGGATCATACTTCATTGTAAAATCGGTTGAGGTGTCATCTGCCACCCGGCTGACCTTTACGCCGTTTCCAACCTGTACCTGTCTGGTGTTCGCAAGTACATTGCTAAATGGTGTTACATCCTTCTCCTGGAATGTAACGATCTTACGACGGTATGGTGTACCATCTGCGGTTCTGGTTGTATTCACATTTGCAACATTCTCTGCAATAATATCTGTCCGGAAACGTTCTGCCGTCATACCGGAAGCACTGATATTAAAAGCCTGAAACATACCCATAGTATTCCTCCTGCCTGAACTTTACTTATGATTCATATTGTTACTTTAATACGGACTTAAATCTTGAAATCTCCTGTGTGATACTGTCTGTTATTCCGGAATAGCGGATCTGTTCGGAAGCAAGCTCTGCCTCCTCTGTATCTATATCGACGTTATTCCCATCTAAACGGTAAGAATAACCCGATGCATCTGTATATGTAACCGCATTCAGATGGTCAAGATCTGCATGGTTTACCTTCTCATCTAAGGATATATATTTTGTATTTCCGAGTTCACTCTTTAAGACACTTTCAAAATCCACATCTTTTCTCTTATAACCCGGTGTGTCCACATTCGCTAAATTGTTCGTGATCGTTGTCTCACGCAGCCAGCTTGCATCAGCGGCTTTATCTAATACATTGATATAATTATAAGCATTCGAACTAAACATACGCTGCTCCTTTCCTCAGGGCATAGTACTGCCCTCTTATCACATCATATTCCATTATAAATTATATTTCGGAAAACTCAAGCAAATTTTGCATTTTTTTACATTATCTAGGGTATATCGACACGAAAAAGCACTAAATAACGGATAAACGCAAAAAATGGAACTACAGCCTTCTGTAATTCCATTTAACTTCGCCTAATCCTTTAGCCATTTTGTCTTTTTAATTTCTTCAGTTCATCAAATACCACATCATTGACAACCTTGATGTAAGTTCCCTTCATACCGGAAGACCGGGATTCGATCACTCCCGCACTTTCAAACTTCCGGAGCGCATTCACGATAACCGATCTGGTGATACCGACTCTGTCTGCGATCTTGCTGGCAACCAAAATCCCTTCGGTGCCATCTAACTCATCAAAAATGTGGGTGATCGCTTCTAACTCTGAGAACGATAATGTACTGATCGCAGATCTTACGATCTGAACCTTCCTCGTCTCTTCCGCATTCTCCTCATTCACGGAACGCATCATCTCAAGGCCGACAACGGTTGTACCGTACTCGCATAAAATAATATCATCAATATCATACTGTCTGTCATACCGGTATACGAACAGTGTTCCCAAACGCTCACCGGCAATGTCGATCGGTGTGATGATCGCAGAATACTTTTTCACATTATCAATAAAACCAAGTGTCTCAAGATTCACATTCTCTTTTGTGGATAAGATCCCAAGCAGACGCTCATTCAACATGGAATCTACAAATCCGCCTACCTGATCCACGATCAGTTCATGCAACTCGTCCACTTCATTGCACAGGCTTGTTCCTAAGACCTTACCCTTTTTACTGATCACAAGGACATTCGAATCTAAGATCTCGGTCAACACCTGACAGATGTCATTGAACACTACCTTCGACGAACTGTTGTTGTGTAAAAGCTTATTGATTTTTCTGGTCTTGTCCAGTAGCTGAACACTCATTCTTATCCTCCCGGTAACTTCTGTATCATTCACTCATTGACATTTATTTTAGCATGTTTATTCTGAAAATTCAACAATTTGTATCGAATTTTTATACATTTTCCGGCTGTTTTGGCTTTTCTTCCACATGGTCACACTGTTCATTGGCGCAGGCAAGCTTGTTTCCTTTTTCTACCATATAACCACCGCATTCCGGACACTTTTTCTCTACCGGCTTTGCCCAGGACATGAAGTCACATTCCGGATTATTCTCACAGCCATAATACCGGCGTCCCTTTTTCGTCTTCTTCAGTACGATGTCTTTTCCGCACTTCGGACATGCCACACCGATCTTTTCGAGGTACGGCTTGGTGTTACGGCAGTCCGGGAATCCCGGACATGCTAAAAACTTTCCGTGCGGTCCGTATTTTACAACCATATTTCTGCCGCATTCCTCACAGACCACGTCTGTTACTTCATCTGCGATCTGTACCTTTTCCAGTGTCTTTTCCGCTTCTTCTACCGCTTCATCCAGATCCGGATAGAAGTTGCTTACAACCGTCTTCCAGTTGATGCTTCCTTCTTCTACCTTATCAAGCAGGGACTCTAAGTTTGCAGTAAAATGTTCATCGACAATACTAGGGAATGCTGCCACCATGATTGAATTGACCGCTTCTCCAAGCTCTGTGACATACAGATTCTTGTTTTCCTTTATGATATATCTTCTTGCAAGGATCGTTGTGATCGTCGGTGAGTATGTACTCGGACGTCCGATTCCAAGCTCTTCGAGTGCTTTTACTAAAGATGCCTCGGTATAATGCGCAGGCGGCTGTGTAAAGTGCTGCTTCTCTTCAAAGTCTGACAGGGAAAGCTTTGTATCCTGATCAAAGGATTTTAACAATACGTTGCCCTTTGTCTTTTCTTCCTCGTCGTTTGTATAGACGGATAAGAATCCTTCGAACTTCACCTTCGATGCTGCGATCGTAAATACATAACCATTCGCACCGATCTTCACCGATACCGTCTCGTATCTCGCATTGCTCATACGGCTCGCGGTAAAACGGTTCCAGATCAACTGATACAGACGGAACTGGTCTCTTGACAGCGAATCCTTGACGGCTGCCGGTGTTCTCGTAATATCCGATGGACGGATCGCCTCATGGGCATCCTGGATCTTAGCGGTATTTTTCTTCTCAGTCACCTGATCTGCCACATAATCCTCTCCGTATGCAGATGCAATATAGGTTCTTGCTGCCTGATCTGCTTCTTCCGAGATACGGACAGAGTCTGTTCTTAAGTAGGTGATCAGACCGACTGTACCCGAGCCCTTGATGTCCACACCTTCATAGAGCTGCTGTGCAAGACGCATGGTCTTTTGTGTTGAAAAGTTTAAGACCTTCGATGCTTCCTGCTGTAAGGTACTTGTGATAAACGGAAGCGGTGCCTTTTTGATACGCTCACCCTTTTTCACATCTGTCACCTTATAATCAGCGTCCTTCAAATCTGCAAGAATCTGATCTAACTGTTCCTTCGATTCGATCGTCATCTTCTCTTTTTCGGTTCCATAGAACTTTGCAACCACCGGCTTTTTCTCACCGGCTACCGAAAAGGCTGCATCAAGTGACCAGTATTCCTGTGGGATAAATGCATTGATCTCATTCTCACGGTCACAGATGATACGGAGTGCGACGGACTGTACACGGCCTGCACTTAAGCCACGCTTTACCTTTGCCCATAACAGCGGGCTGATCCGGTAACCTACCATACGGTCTAACATACGGCGTGCCTGCTGTGCATTCACAAGATCCATGTCAATGTCACGCGCCTGCTTTAAGGATGCCTTTACCGCATGCTGTGTGATCTCGTTAAAGCTGATACGGTATACCTTCTTATGCTCCAGATTGAGTGCTTTCGTCAGATGCCAGGAGATTGCCTCTCCCTCACGGTCGGGGTCGGTTGCGAGATACACTTTATCTGCCTTCTTCACTTCTTTGCGAAGCTTTGCAAGTATGTCTCCTTTTCCACGAATCGTAATATACTTCGGTTCAAAATCATGTTCCACGTCGATTCCCATTCTGCTCTTTGGCAGATCACGGACATGTCCGTTCGATGCAACAACCTCATAATTTTTCCCCAAGAATTTTTTAATGGTCTTTACCTTTGCCGGTGATTCCACGATCACAAGATACTTTGCCATAACCCTGACTCCTTCTCATATTTATAACATCATCTATTTTTGCGTATATAACTGTTTTTAAATACTTCCCTTACCATGCCCTTTTTCTGAAGCGTGATCAGGCTCTGCATGACAGCGGTCACTGCAAGCTTTGTCTTTTGCCTGATTTCTTCTATGTTTTTAGGCTGTAAATCTAGTACACTATACACCAGCGTTTCTTCTTTTTCAAGTAAATTTTTTGAAAATATATCCTGTCCGCCCCGTTTTCCCATCACAATTCCAAGGTCACGCAAAAAATCTTCCACCGACAAAAATATCCCTGCACCCTGCTTAATCAGGCGGTTACAGCCCGCGCTCGGTACATCTGTCATCCGTCCCGGAACTGCGTAAATATCCTTTCCCTGTTCGAGTGCATAATCTGCCGTGATCAGTGACCCGCTTTTCTCTCTTGCCTCTGCAACGATCACGATCCGGCTTAATCCGCTGATGATACGGTTACGCATCGGAAAACGCATCGGGATCGGCGGCGTACCCGGTGGATACTCCGATAAAATTCCTCCGGCCGCTTCTATTTTCTCATATAAGATCCGGCTACCCGGCGGATAACAGATGTCCACCCCGCAGCCTAATACCGCAAAGGTAGTTCCACCGCCCCGGAGTGCGCCAAAATGTCCCGCACTGTCGATTCCCTTTGCCATTCCGCTTACCACCTGCACACCGGCGGCTGCAAGCTGCATTGCCGCCTGCCCCGCTGCTTCTCTTCCGTATTCCGAACACATCCTTGCACCGACGATCGCAACCGTGGGCTTTGTGGGATCTGTCATTCTTCCTTTATAAAAGATCCCATAGGGTGATTGTGCTATTTCCCTTAAGTCCTCCGGGTAGGCTTCATCCTCACGGGTGACCAGGCAGATCCCCTTCTGATGCAGTTCCGCTTCTTTTCTCTCCAGATCCCAGCCTTTCCTGCGCGCTAACAGCTTTTCGGTCTCTGCATCTGTGAAAAATGCAATCTGTTTTAACTGCCCTTCTGTCATATGATAGACTTCTCTTGCACTGCCTGCCACCGCAGACAGCTGGCATAGCTTTTCTGCGGACAGTTCGTCCGACAGGGAAGCAAGAAAATACTTATAGGATAATTCTTCCATCTTCTTTTCCACCTGCCTTCCTACATCCGTTCCCAGAACTTTTTATCCAGACTGCGGTAACAGACCGCTTCGTTTAAATGTTCCATGCGAATCCTCATGCTTCCATCCATATCTGCAAGGGTCCGCGCAACCTTAAGCAGCTTATGATAGGTACGTGCAGTCAGTTCTAGCTGCTCATAGACTTCCTTCATATACTGTTTCTGCATCCGGTCAAGACTACAGTATTTTTCTAACATGGACGCGGGGATCTGACTGTTATAGCGGATATCTGTTCCAAGAAAGCGTTCCCGCTGGATCTGATGCACCGCATTGACACGCGCCCGTATGACAGCCGAAGTCTCTCCGTGCTCTTTGCCGGTCAGTTCGTTATAGCCAAGCGATGCTGCTTCCACACAAAGATCCATCCGATCTAACAGGGGCTGGCTTAATTTCTCCCGGTATCTTTCTAAGGAAGAAACACTGCATCTGCACCGGTTCATATCCGGGTAATAGCCACAGTTACACGGATTCATCGCCCCGATCAACAGAAAATCTGCTGGATAGGTATAAGTTCCGCCAAGTCTCACAAGACGTACCTGTTTTTCTTCTAAGGGCTGCCTTAAGATCTCTAACGTCTCCTTTTTAAATTCCGTCATCTCATCTAAAAACAGTACTCCGTTATGTGCCAGACTGATCTCTCCGGGCTTCGGATAGCGTCCTCCTCCGGCAAGTGCCTGCGGGGTGATCGTATGATGCGGACTGCGGAAGGGTCTTACTCCGATCAGTCCGTTGTCATGGTCTAATAATCCACTGACACTGTAGATCTTCGATACCTCCATCCGTTCTTCCTTAGACATATCCGGCAGAATCGTAGGAACTCTCCCTGCCAGCATGCTCTTTCCCGAACCGGGCGGTCCGACCATCAGCAGATTGTGCATCCCGGATACCGCCACTTCACAGGCACGCTTTAAGAAGCTCTGTCCACTGACATCCGAAAAATCCCCACCGGATGCCTTTCCCTGTACCGGATCGGCATGCCGCCTCTCTTTTTCCTGTTTTATGGTCTTTTTTCCATTTAAAAGTGCGATCACCTCTGACAGTTCTTCTACACCATATACCGTCACACCGGATACCAGTTCTGCCTCCGGTGCATTCTCTGCCGCAACAATACACTTTGTGATTCCTCTTTCTGCCGCATCCGCGATCATGGGCAGTACCCCGTTTACCGGCTGTACCCTTCCATTCAACGCGATCTCCCCAATCACCAGCAGTCCTTCTAACGCCTCCCCCGGCAGGACGCCAAGTGCCGCTAAAAGTGCAAGCGCGATCGGAAGATCAAAGCCTGATCCCGACTTACGCAGATCTGCCGGGGAAAGATTGATCGTAATCCGTTTTGCCGGGAGGACATAGCCGCTGTTTCTAAGGGCTGTCCGTACGCGTTCCCCCGCCTCCTTCACTTCTGCACCTAAGAAACCGACCATATGAAATACCGGCATCCCATCGCTGACATCCGCTTCTACGAGTACCTCAACACTGCCTATGCCGCAGACAATGGCTGTTTTTACCATACTATACAATGTACCACTCCTTTTATTCACTTTTCTCATGTATTACATCAATTCTTGGGATAAACGGCAGGAACCTGCCACGATAAAAAAGATGGAATTATCATAACACGAATTCCATCTTTTTCAAAGAACTATTTCAGGAAATATCAAAAAATGCTTTTTGCAGCTTCCCGATCGCCTTTTTTTCGATCCTGCTGACATAGGATCTTGAGATCTTCATAGATTTTGCGATCTCCCGCTGTGTCACCGGAAGCTCCCGGTTTAATCCGTAACGCTTATACAGGATATCCATCTCCCGCTTCGTCAATACCTTTGGCATCAGCTCGTAGAGCTTTTTTACATTCTTGCCATATTCCATCTGTTCGATAATATCCGGTTCTTCGTTCTCTACAATGTCGAACAGATTGATCTGGTTGCCCTCCTTATCCGTTCCGATCGGCTCATAGAGTGAGATTTCCTTCGAGGTTTTCTTCTTCGCCCGCAGATACATCAGCAGTTCATTGTCGATGCAGCGTGCCGCATAGGTGGCAAGGCGGTTGCCACGCTCTGTATCATATGTGCTAATCGCTTTGATCAGTCCGATCGTTCCGATCGAGATCATATCTTCCATATCTTCTTCTACGTTCTGATATTTTTTTGCCACATGCGCCACAAGACGCATATTCCGTTCGATCAGTACATGTTTTGCCGGAAGGCTGCCTTCTTTCATTTGTTTCAAACATTCTTTTTCTTCCTGTGCAGATAAAGGAGGTAGAAAGGTTTTCAAAGCAGCACCTGAAAGCGATTTTACTATATTCTATGAAAAGGTCAGGTTGTAAGTGCCTTTCCCTGTTTTCTTTTCTTCCCTTATCCGTTATAATAATGCCCATGAAAAGAATTCTTACCTATACAATAGACGAAAAACATAATGCGCTTACTATCCGCCAGTTCTTAGAAGAGTCCGGCTGTTCCCATGCCGTTCTCGTACAGTTGAAAAAGACAACCGATGGTATTTTAAAAAATGGGATCTGGGCATATGTCAATGACCGTTTAAGCACCGGAGATACCCTGACACTGAACCTGATCGAACCGGAATCCTCGAAAAACATTGTGCCGGTTCCCATGCCGCTTGCTATTACCTATGAGGATGACGATATTCTTGTAATCAACAAGCCGGCGGATATGCCGATCCACCCTTCGGTCAATAACTATGAGAATACCCTTGCAAACGGTGTCACGGACTACTTCCATGCCAAAGGGATTCCCTATACCTTCCGCTGTGTCAACCGGTTAGACCGTGATACGACAGGACTTACCATCCTCGCCTCCCATATGTTAAGCAGTGCCATTCTGTCCCGCCAGATGACAGAGCGGAAAATACACCGCACCTATCTTGCCATTGTATGCGGAGTAACCGACGAATATGGCACGATCGATGCACCGATCGCACGGAAAACGGATTCTGCGATCGAACGGGAAGTGCGTGCAGACGGGGAACGTGCCGTCACACATTACCGGCGCATTGCGTCAAATGGATCCTATTCCCTGCTTGCGCTCCGCTTAGAGACCGGACGCACCCATCAGATCCGGGTTCATATGAAGCATATCGGTCATCCGCTGATCGGGGACTTTTTATACAATCCCGCTCCATCCCCGATGAATCGTCAGGCATTGCATTCCTTCTGCTTAGAGTTCGTGCATCCGATCACCGGAGAGCCCCTGACCTTTTTTGCACCACTTCCCGCCGATATGCAGGCAGTATTCCCTGAAATAAAAACAACCGCGCTGATGGATATTATCCACCAGCACGGTCATATATAAGTTCTTTAAAGTTCCTTCCGGATCGTTCCGATTAACGGATACGTTCCGGGAAGCCGACTTTTTTCTGCACCTTACGGAGTGTCTTTGTCGCATAGTAATTCGCCTTCTCTGCATTCTCCTTGATGATTCCATCAATATATGCCTTATCCTTAGACAGATCTGTGTAACGCTCCTGTAACGGTCTTAATACGGATACCACAGACTCACCGACTGCAAGCTTTAAGTCGCCATATCCCTTGCCATCGAACTCACGGACTGCTTCATCCGGGGTCTTTCCGGTACATGCACAGTAGATGTCAAGCAGGTTCTTTACACCCGGCTGCTCGTCACTGTAGACGATCTGTGCCATGGAATCTGTTACTGCACGCTTGAACTTGCGGATGATCGTATCCGGGTCATCCATCAGATAGATACTTGCATTCGGATTCTCATCTGACTTCGACATCTTCTTCTCCGGATTCTGTAAGCTCATGATCTTCGCTCCGGACTTTCCGACATATGCCTCCGGGATTGTAAAGACATCCCCATAGATTCCGTTAAATCTCTGTGCAATATCCCTTGTGATCTCTAAATGCTGCATCTGGTCAATACCAACCGGTACTACATCTGCCTGATATAATAAAATATCTGCTGCCATTAAAACAGGATAGGTAAACAGACCTGCATTGATGTTATCTGCATGCTTTGCTGCCTTATCCTTAAACTGTGTCATACGGTTCAGCTCACCCATATAGGTAAAGCAGTTTAAGATCCATGCTAACTCTGCATGTCCCGAAACATGGGACTGGTAATAGATGCAGTTCTTCTCCGGATCAAGTCCTGCTGCAATATAAAGTGTTAACAGCATTCTTGCTCTCTTGCGAAGTTCTGCCGGATCCTGTCTTACGGTGATGGAATGAAGATCTACCACGCTGTAAAAGCATTCATACTCATCGCTTAACTTCACCCAGTTCTGTAATGCTCCAAGGTAATTGCCAAGTGTCAGATTACCAGTTGCCTGCATTCCGCTGAATAATACTTTTTTGTCACCTATCATAGTTGTGTCCTTCTTTCTACTCGAAATATCAAGATGTATTTATTTTTTATTTTTCAGAACTTCACGTCTGATATAATCATATGTTGCATCCTCGCCCTGCTCTGCGAGCATATGAAGCAGCTTCTCTAACAATGCACGCGTATTCTTATGCATGATATAATGCTCCTTGCCGTATTCGTAATACTCTAACGGACTACGGTCGGTGTAGGCATCCTTCTGGTAATTCTTGCTCGCACTGACGCGGTCAATGAACATCTCGACCACATACTTCACCGGCATCTCCATGCCTACCATCGGCCCCTTTTCCACGCCGTAATCGATCCAGTACTCCAGATGATGCTTGTTTCTTCCCTTATGATGCAGCCATGCAGAAGAATATCCCTTGTCCGCACGTTCCGCATTATTCGGACTTCGTGTTCCCTGATAATACTTGCAGCCTACCAAAAACTCTGTCGGTGAATACTTCGACAGATCATGCAGCATTCCCTGCTTATATAAGCCTACACGGAAACATCCTTTACGAACGAGATTCTTATGATGCGTAATTGTACATAAATGTTTCCACGCCTTCATGGTTTACTCCTGTTTCTTCTAAAATCTTCCGTCTCATCTTATCACATTTTTATCTGCCAATCAATATTTTCACAGACATCCCGGAGATCTCAAGCATATCCTGCTTGGTAAGCTCCTGCTCTTTTTCTAAGAACGGATCTTCCTTCGCGGTATCCATGACCAGATACCATTTTTTCCCTTCCTTTTGCCTTGGCAGGGCTAAAAACCGCTTTCCGTTGTTAAAATTATATGCCACATAGATGTCATCATCTGCCGATCCATCTGCCTTCTTCTGGTATGCACCGCCATAAAGCATTCCGGTATAGAGCCTGCCCGGTGCAAAGCCTACCAGCCATGCGGCATCCCCATGATAAGACAGATCCGGGAAGCCGGTCTCAAGATAATCGCTTAACTTCATCGGCTTCGCTGCACGGATCACCGGATGCTCCCTGCGGAAGGCGGTCATATCCTGCACAAAACGGATCAGCTTCTCATTCTGCGCTGCCTTCTTCCAGTTCACCCAGCCGGTCTTATTGTCCTGACAGTACGCGTTGTTATTTCCATCCTGGGAATTGCCAAACTCATCCCCGGAAGCAAGCAGTGGAACGCCCTGTGCTAACAGTACCATTGCGATCGCATTGCGGATCTGCTTACGCCGCAGGGACTGGATATATTTTCTTCTCGTCGGTCCTTCTACCCCGTAATTATCGGTGTAGTTGAATTCCAGACCATCGGCATTATTCTCACCATTTGCCATGTTGTGCTTATCACAGTAAGAGAAAACATCCGCTAACGTAAAGCTGTTATTGATCGCTGCATAGTTCACGAACCCGCTATTCGGACGCTGCTTCTTCTGCTGGTTGGCAAACTCTAAAAGCGTACCCTCCTTATGGTTTAACAGCTTTCTGAGCGGATAGAGATATTCATCCGTATAGACATACAGATGCGGATAACTCTTCTTATCCGATAACAGTTCCTCCGGGAAGTCTGTATAAAAAAGCTTCGTGCGGCTTAACAGGATATCCTGTGCCATCGCCTTCACCGGAAGGTTCTCGCCGATCAGATGGAAACCGTCCACATGATATTCCATTACCCAGAAACGCAGTACATCGATCATAATATTCTGGTTCATCTCCGGGTTAAAATAGATCTCCATCACACATTCAATGGATAAGGCATGCATCGCACGCACAAGATCCTTAAACTCTGTGACCTCGTTTTTCCCTGCTGCATAGGCCGCCTTTGGTGCAAAGTAATTGCCCGGAACATAGCCCCAGTAATTGACCTTGCTTATCACCTCCGGTTCTTCCTCCCCCGTCTCCTTTTTCGACTTCCATGCCACATAATCCGGCAGGGTCTCCTGCTTCGGAAGTACCATTTCCTCGAACTCATATGCCGGCATCAGTTCGATCGTTGTCACACCAAGCTTCTTTAAGTAAGGAAGCTTCTCCTGTATGCCTACAAAGGTTCCTCTCTTTCCTCTGGCAACACCTGTTCCGGCATCCATCGTAAAACCGCGGACATGAAGCTTGTACATCACCATATCCTCTTTGGCAATCTCCGGCATCCGGTCATTCTCCCAGTCGTATCCGGTATCTGCAAATCCGCACCATACCTGATAGGTACTGCTGTAACGGGAGGTCTCGAACCACTTTCTTCTTCCGTCGATCCGCTTTGCATACGGATCAACAACGATCTTACCATCGATCTCATAGTTGTAGTCAAACTTTCTGGTGTCCAGCTTTCTGATACAGACTGACCGCAAGGAACCGATACAATACTCATCCGGTACCACTAAGCGTACGATCTCTCCCGTTTTCCTATGGCGCAGTAAAATTGCACATTCAGATTCTTTTCTCCCCTCGAATGTGAATATCACCGCATCTTTGCTTCGGGTCACGCCCAGCTTCTCATAAGTTCCTTCTGTCATTATGTATTCCATGTATCCATGCCTCTCTATCTGCTGTCTTACTTTCACTATAAAAACTGTAACACAAGACCCCTTATTTGTATAGCACAAATCGACTTATTCATTGACTTTTCCCGTACATATTTCTATAATAATTTTACCAGAGAAAATATTATGAGGTGAGCTAATGCATACCGTTTCCGTCAATGAATTAAGACCCGGAATGATCACCGCTGACCATGTCGTTTCCAGATACGGACAGTTGATCGTTGAAAAAAACCGCATCCTGAGTTATCAGATGATCGCACACATCCGGTATTATGGAATCACAAAGGTTGCGATTACCGATGGGGAACCGCCTTCGGAAGCCATCGAGCATTTTGAAACTGAGCAAAATGCCGTTTTATCTTATAATGAAAAAATCAAAAAAAGTCCGCAGTTCTTATACTTCAAAAAGGAGTATGACCAGAAGGTCGACTTCCTGCAGGACAGCTTAAATGATCTGATCGTCCGCAATATCCCGTGCGACATGGATCATCTGCTCGAACAGACCCTTTGTCTGTTTCAGCAGAACAGTACCACGATCTCTATGTTTGACATGCTCCATAATATGCGGCGCATCAATGATTCTACCTATGCACACAGCTTAAACGTTGCGATCATCGGACGTATGATCGGCATGTGGACAGGTCTTGACAAAAAGGATCTTGATGTCCTCACGCTTGGCGGTCTCTTACACGATATCGGAAAGTGCATGATTGCAAATGAGATCATCAATAAGCCGGGCGCACTGACCGATGCCGAATATGCAGAGATCAAGAAGCATCCACGCTATGGTTATGAGATCGTCAAGGATCTTTCGATCGATCCCCGTGTCAAAAAGATTGTCTTAAACCATCACGAGCGGTGTGATGGAACCGGCTATCCGATCGGACTGTATGGGGATGATATTGATGACTTTTCCGATATTATCTCGATCGCAGATGTCTACGATGCCATGACCGCAGACCGCTGCTACCGCAGTGGCATGTGCCCGTTTGAAGTGATCGCGACCTTTGAGAAGGAAGGACTTGAAAAGTATAAGCCGCAATATATCCTGACTTTCCTAGAACACATTGCGAATACCTATATCAACAATGATGTTCTGTTAAGTAACGGACAGACTGGTAAGATCGTGCTGATCAACAAGCAGCATCTGACAAGACCGGTGATCCAGATGTCCGATGATAAATTTATCAATTTAGAAACACAGCCTGATCTCTACGTTCAGGCAATCATCTAGGCAATGCCTAAGAAAGAGGTGCATATGGGAAAACCACATAACGAAGAAGACGACGAGGACATGTTTGTTACCTTAAGCATGGATAACGGACAGGAAGTAGAGAGCCGTGTACTTACGATCTTTGAAGCCGGCGATCAGAATTATATCGCATTACTTCCATTAGATGAAAAGGGCAATGATAATGCCGAGGGTGAAGTCTATATCTATCGTTACTTTGAAGATGAAGAAGGGAACCCTTCTCTTGAGAACATCGATTCCGATGAAGAATATGAGATCGTCTCCGACCGCTTTGATGAGCTTTTAGATGAGGAAGAGTTTGATGAGATGGACTAACCCTCCATCTCATCCCAGAATCTTGAGTGATCCATTTCGTGGTTGTTGATGCTTTTGGCTGCATAGATATGCAGCCTTTTTTTTGCCCTTGTCATTCCGACATAGAACATTCTGCGTTCTTCTTCGAGATCTTCTGCTAAGACCGCCTTTTTATACGGAGTCAGCTTCTCGTTTACATCCACAAGATAGACCTCCTCATATTCGAGTCCCTTTGCACTGTGGAAGGTCGATAAGACCACACGGTTCTTCTCCTGCTGCTGTCTGATACTCTGATTCTGTAATTCTTCCTTATATTCTGTGATATGCTGCTGCCAGGCAGGATACGTCGGATAGTCCGCTGCCGCTGTCTGAAGCTGGTCGAGCAGGTCCGTAAGATCATCCGGGCGGATTCCGCGATAATCGGCATATTCCTTCAGATAATCATCATAGCCGATCCCACGGCGGATATAATTGATCGCCGCATAAGGTGCCATATTTGAAAGCATCTTACAGTCATAGGCAAGCCGGTCGATCCGCTCTGCGATCCATTCCTGATCATTTTTCGCATAGTAGTCTGCCCACACATCAAACGCCACGGTCTTTTCCTCTAAGCTGTCCCGTCCGATATAACGCTTCGGCCGGTTCATGATCTGTAAAAAGTCCGCGCGCTCCCGGCTGCCCATGGCAATACGGATATAGGTAAAAATATCCTTTGCGATCCAGTGATCGTACAGACATGGCATCCGATCCTTCGCCTTAAACGGAATGTTATACTCCATCAGTTGTTCCATCAAAAGCCCCGGCTGTGTATTCGTCCTATATAAAACGGCAAGATCCGCATATTGTCCACCCTCTGCAACGTATGACTGTATTCCACGGATCACGGCAAGGTTCTGCTCTCTCTGGTTCTTGAATTCCCGTTTCTCCACTGCGTCTGCCGCTTCTGTATATGACACGATCTTTTTTCCAAAACGCATGGTATTATGTGCGATCAAATTGCCCGCCTTTTTCACGATCTCTACGGCGCAGCGGTAATTCACATCTAGTGTGATATGCGCGGCATGCGGAAAATCTCTCGCAAAGGACTGCATGATCCCCGGCGATGCCCCACGGAACCGGTAGATCGACTGGTCATCATCTCCTACTACAAACAGATTATTCTTCGGTGCTGCAAGCATCTTTACAATCTCATATTGCAGCTTGTTGATGTCCTGAAACTCATCGACTAAGATATATGGATACCGCTTCTGCCAGAGTGCCAATATATCCTTCCGCTCCCGGAACAGCTCATAGGTATAGACTAACATATCATCAAAATCGATCAGATGGTGCTTCCTTAAGGTATTCTGATACATATCAAAAATCCGCCGGAAGGTATCTTCTGCACAGTTCGAGGAATAGTAATGCGCAATATCTATTCCCTCATTTTTCACCAGACTGATCTCGGAGAGCATCTGCTCGATGTATTCGTTCTCATCCTCATAATCTAAGTGGAACTTCCGTACCAGCTCCCGCATCAGAATAAACTTCTGCTCTTCCCGGATAATATTGTCTGCGGAATAATGATAGGCATATTTTAAGATCGAAAAAAAGATGGCATGAAAGGTTCCGAATGTAACCGGAGCTCTCCTTTCTCCCATCAGCTTTTGAAACCGCGTCTTCATCTCCTGCGCTGCTGCCCTTGTAAAGGTAACAACTAAAATATCCGCCGGGTCTACCTGATACTGCTCAATTAAGTTTTTCGTTCTCCGGGTAATGACAAGAGTTTTACCAGAACCCGGCCCTGCCAGTGTCAGGCAGGGACCGGTGTAATGACTGATTGCCGCATTTTGGCTCTCATTGAAATTCATACTGATTATTTTTCCTGACTTAATTTTTCAATCGCTTTTCTGATTCGTGCAACGGATTCTTCCTTACCAAGTACTTCCATGATCTCAGTTGCGCCACCCGGTGTCATCTGCTTACCGGATACTGCTGTACGGATCGGCCATAAAACGTAACCGTTCTTATAGCCCTTCTCTTTTACAAATGCTGAGATTGCCGCATACAGTGCATCGTTGCTGTAATCCTCCTGTGCCTCTAACAGTGGCAATACTTCCTGTAATACAAGAAGAGAACTTTCCTTCGTCGTCTTCATCTTCTTGTGTACATACATCTCGCTGTCATACTCCGGTACTTCTTCGAAGAAGTCGATATGATCTGCGATGTCCGGGAAAATCTCGATTCTGGTCTTAACCATGGCTGCGATCTTCTTTAAGTCATAATCCTTCGTAATGACTTTCTTAATGTATGGCTCTGCCTTCTCATAGAAGGTATCAAAGTCCATTGCCTTGATGTATTCTCCGTTCATCCACTTTAACTTCGTATAATCAAAAACTGCCGGAGATTTGCTCATATGATGATAATCAAATGCTTTTACTAACTCCTCTAAGGAGAAGATCTCCTGATTATCGGTCGGGCTCCAGCCAAGGAGTGCAACAAAGTTTACAACTGCCTCTGTTAAAAATCCCTGATCAATCAGATCCTCATAAGAGGAATGTCCACAACGCTTGCTTAACTTCTGATGCTCTTCGTTCGTGATCAGCGGGCAATGTACATACTCCGGTACTTCCCAGCCAAATGCCTCATACAAGCGGTTGTACTTCGGAGAAGAAGAAAGGTACTCGTTTCCTCTTACCACATGTGTGATCCCCATCAGATGATCATCGACAACGTTTGCGAAGTTATAGGTCGGGTATCCGTCTGATTTGATTAAGATCATATCGTCTAATTCTGCATTATCGACTGTAATATCTCCATAAATATCATCATGGAAGGTCGTTGTTCCGGTCGTCGGATTGTTCTGACGGATAACATACGGTACACCTGCTGCTAACTTTTCTTCGATCTCTTCCTTCGAAAGATGCAGACAGTGCTTATCATAGATCACGATCTCTTTTCCTGCTACGGTCTGCTTTAAGCTCTCTAATCGCTCTTTGTCGCAGAAGCAGTAATAGGCTTCGCCTTTTTCGATCAGCTTTTTCGCATATTCAAGATAAATGCCCTGTGCCTGACGCTCACTCTGTACATATGGGCCGACACCGCCATCCTTATCCGGTCCCTCATCATGGATCAGTCCGGTCTTCTGCAGAGTACGATAAATGATCTCGACTGCTCCTTCTACCTGACGTTCCTGATCGGTATCCTCAATTCTTAAGATAAAATCTCCACCTTCATGTTTTGCAATCAGATATGCGTACAATGCCGTACGCAGATTTCCTACGTGCATTCTTCCGGTTGGACTTGGTGCAAATCTTGTTCTTACTTTACTCATTTTCTCTTTCCTTTCCTGACTCTATCTCATGCCAGAGTCTTCTCTGGTATCTGATCCACTTTGTACAAACATACAACTATATAATCTAGCATACAACGCGGAAAATGACAAGCTGCATGCCAGGTAAACTTAATTTTTACAGCCGTTACATTCCTTACAGCCGCAGCTTTTTTCACATGTGGAGGCATGATCCGTCTTTTTCTTCGTTCCACACCCCGAACAGCCCATACAGCCACCGCTTTTTCGTACGCGTATGATCCGTATCAGAGCATACACAAACCAGACTGCAATCACAGCCACCACAATATAATCCAAAGGCTTCATCGAACTCTCCTATAATAACATTCCGATATGATAGACAGCAAATGCCACGATCCATGCTACCACACACTGCATGATCACGACTAATACCGACTGCCACGCCGAGTTCATCTCACGGCGGATCGACGCAATCGCAGCCACACACGGAGTATACAGTAAGGTAAAGGTCAGAAAGCTTACTGCCGTAAGCGGAGTAAACAGACTGCCTAAGGTCGTACTCAAGTTCGTGATCGATGTTCCCATCAAAACGCTCATCGTACTGACAACTGCTTCCTTTGCCGTAAATCCGGTGATCAGGGATGTGGAGATCCTCCAGTCACCAAAGCCGAGCGGGGCAAAGACCGGGGCGATCCATTTTCCGATCAGTGCAAGCAGGCTCTGTGTACTCTCTTCTACCACATTCATCCTTGTGTCAAAGGTCTGCAAGAACCAGATGATGATCGTTGCTACAAAGATAACCGTGAATGCCTTCTGTAAAAAGTCTTTTGCCTTATCCCACATCAGAAGCAGGACACTTTTTAAGGATGGCAGACGGTAATTCGGAAGCTCCATCACAAACGGCATCGGATTGCCCCGAAAGATCGATGTCTTAAATAATAATGCCATTAAAATACCAACAATGATTCCGCCTGCATACAATGCCATCATCACAAGTGCCTGATGCTTCGGGAAAAATGCTGCCGTAAACACTGCATAGATCGGTATCTTTGCCGAACAACTGATAAACGGTACTAACATGATCGTCATCTTCCGGTCACGCTCGGAAGCTAAGGTACGGCTTGCCATAACTGCCGGAACACTACAGCCGAATCCGATTAACATCGGCACAAAGCTTCTTCCCGAAAGACCGATCTTCCGTAACAGCTTGTCCATGACAAACGCCACACGCGCCATATAGCCGGAATCTTCTAAGATCGACAAAAAGAAAAACAGGACAACAATGATCGGTAAAAAGCTTAAGACACTTCCGACTCCTGCAAAGACTCCATCAATTACCAGACTTTGTACCACCGGATTCATGCCATACGCAGTCAGTGCACGATCGGCTGCATCTGTTACCGCATCAATTCCAAGTGTCAGCCAGTCACTTAACTTGGCACCGATCAGCCCAAAGGTCAGATAAAATACAAGCAGCATGATCAGTAAAAACATCGGGATTGCCAGATACTTATTCGTCAGGACATTATCAATCTTCACACTCCGCATATGCTCCTTGCTCTCATGGCAGCGGATTACCGTTTTCCTACACACCTTCTCGATAAAGGTATACCGCATATCCGCAAGTGCTGCATTCCGGTCCATCTTGTGATCGGTCTCCATCTCTTCGATACTGTGTTCCATCATATCCAGCTCGTTCTGGCTTAAGCACAGACGCTTTATAATATCCTCATCCTGTTCGACGATCTTCGTCGCTGCAAATCGCGGGGACATTCCGATCTTCTGTGCATGATCCTCCACCTGATGGGAAACGGCATGGATACAACGGTGCACTGCACCCTGTTCACAAAAGTCTGTGACAGCCGGATACTTCCGGTGCTTTGCCGTATGTACGATCGCCTGGATCAGATCCTCGATTCCCTCATCCTTTGCTGCACTGATCGGGATCACCGGGATTCCAAGCTCCACCGACATCTGTTCAAAGTCGAGCGATCCGCCATTGTTACGCACCTCATCCATCATATTCAGTGCTAATACCATTGGGATGTGCATCTCTAAAAGCTGTAAGGTCAGATACAGATTCCGTTCAATATTCGTTGCATCCACGATATTGATAATGCCATCCGGCTTTTCGTTTAAAATAAAATCCCTTGTGACGATTTCTTCGTTTGTATACGGACGAAGCGAATAGATACCCGGCAGATCCACAACCGAACAGTCCTTTTTCGAACGCATCTGCCCGATCTTCTGATCCACGGTTACACCCGGAAAGTTTCCGACATGCTGGTTTGAACCGGTAAGCTGGTTAAATAACGTCGTTTTTCCACAGTTCTGATTTCCTACCAGTGCAAATATCATAAAGCAGCATCCTCACTTTCCACTTCAATCTGTCTTGCATCCTCCTTACGGATCGTCAGCTCATATCCACGGATATGCAGTTCGATCGGATCTCCCATTGGTGCGACCTTCTGCACGACGACCTGTGTTTTCGGGATCAGTCCCATATCTAAAAAACGACAACGCAGGACACCCTCTCCACCTACTTTTGTAATTACTGCCTTCTGCCCGATCGGCAATTCATCTAATGTCATACGCTTATCCTCTCATTTCTGCATTTTGTTACTATTCTAACGCAGCGTTTTTCTTTCTTCAACCTAAAATTGTTCTATTTTTCCAATTCTGTCATATATGCCATATTCTGTAACATAATCCGTATTTTTCCATAAATTATTATTGTAAATAAAAAGAAATGATTTCATGCGCAAAGAACATGCGCAGAAAAGAGGATGCTATGAATACTTGTGAACAGTGCGGCAGAAATCAGTATGCACCTTGTTCCGGAAGATTTCCAACATCGAACAGGAGTATTGCCATGGCATACGTTCCGTGGCAGCACTTCCAGAATGTCTACGACCCGGATAAAGCCCTGCGGTGCGGCACGATCTTTCCGGAATTAAATAAACCATTCCTAGGAAAGCGGGGTGCATGTCTATGAGAAATACGCCGATGAACCGGGAACAGCTTTTTAACTGGATCAATGAGGTCAGCTTCGCCGTCAACGACATTACCCTCTATCTCGATACACACCCGGAGGATGAGGAAGCGATCAGTTACTTCAATCACTACAGCGAAGTGCGCCGGAAAGCATTAAAAACATATGAAGAGCATTATGGACCACTTACGATCGATACCGCCACCCCAACCGGGAACTGGTGCTGGGCAACCCAGAAATGGCCATGGGAAGGAGGAAACTGTTAATGTGGAATTATGAAAAGCGGTTACAGTGTCCGGTCAACATCACACAGACCAATCCAAAGATCGCACAGGTGATCATCAGCCAGTTCGGTGGACCGGACGGTGAACTTGCTGCTTCCATGCGTTATCTCTCACAGCGTTACACGATGCCGGATAACCGCGTACAGGGACTGCTCACGGATATAGGCACGGAAGAACTTGGGCACTTAGAGATCGTGGGTGCAATCATCTATCAGCTGACAAAAAACCTCTCCGTCGAGGAGATCAAGGCTTCGGGCTTTGATAAATACTATGTGGACCACACGCTTGCACTCTGGCCGCAGGCTGCCGGCGGCATCCCGTTTAATGCCTGCGAGTTCCAGTCAAAAGGCGATGCTATCACCGATCTTTTTGAAAATATGGCTGCGGAGCAGAAAGCACGCTCGACCTATGATAACATCCTGCGTCTGGTCAAGGATGAAGAGATCGCTGGTCCGATCCGTTTCCTGCGTACCCGCGAAGTTGTCCACTTCCAACGCTTTGGAGAAGCACTCAGTATCATTCAGGATAGCCTGGATTCGAAAAACTACTATGCATTTAACCCTTCCTTTGATATATGCAACAAACGGTAAAGACAGCATGAGCCGGGTGCTTTTCCACCCGGCTCTTTCTTCTGTAAGCGGCTGAGCTTACGCCACCCCACACAGCTTATCGATCGACTCTAGGATCTGCCGTACCTCCGGTATATCCGAACCAAATTCTTTCATCAGGTCCTCGATCTCTTCCTTTTGTTCTAAGACAACATCCATATTGTATTCAATCCTGCTGCGAAGCTTCTGGCGGCGTTCGATCAGATTGTGCTTGATCTCTACCATCTCACGCTTATCCACTAAGGCATCCGCCTGATTCAGCCACACCTTCGGATCATAGAGATTGAAATTACGCAGCATCCGAAGCAGCTTGCCGCTGAAATATTCGAGATCCTCGCTTGTGCGCTCATACTTCTCCCGTTCCCTGTTCGCTTCCATATACTGCTCCCACAGATAATTCAGCTCATACGAATTATGTACATGATATTTTTCACAGGTATAATCTACTGCATTCGTTGAATGTACATATTTGATCTTCACCTTATTGAGCAGCGTAATCGCACGGTTCGTGTTATTCTCCGCCTTTTTGATCTCCGCCGTATTGTTCTGCATACGGATGTAAATCGCAGTTCCGGCAGCACCACCGGTAAAAAGCAGAATCATAAATAACAGTCTGGTGTCCATCTCAAAGCCCATCTGTAATACCAGGATCACTGCCATCAGGATAATCAGGACACCAAACAGCACGTAAGATAGTCTGCGCAGCAGTTTCTGCTCGGATAAAAGCTCTCGTCTGTAATAGATCCATTCATTCTTCTCCCCATCGAGATATTGCATATCCTTTTTCACGAGTGCCTGATACCGTTCATTCTCCTGCAGCGTCCGGATCGCAGAGGTAATGATCTTCTCATCCTGCTGCATCTGGTTGTACTGGCTGTCCGTGATCTTTTTCGAGGTCTGCAGGTAGTCATCCCTTGACTGGTTTAAGGTCAGGATATTCGATGCGGTATCCCGTAAAATACCGGCTTCCTTTTCCGGCATCTCTTCAATCAACTGGATATCCTTCAGATAAGAGGTCATCACACGGTACTCTGCCTTCTGTGCCTCTAACTCCTTTGCCGTCTCAATGATCTGCTCACAATGATCTAATACATAGTGATGTACCTTGTGCTCGTCTTCCATTTCCTCCGGTGTGAGCACATCCTCCGTCACCTGCTCAAGGATCTCATCTATACTCTTTTGTTTCTTTTTCCATTTCCGCTTAAATAATTTCATCTATGTTCTCCTGTGCAGCCGCCCTGTTACACCCGGCTGTATATTCTGTATCGTTCCTTCCATACCGGTATCCGTTCCTTAGACAGTCCGGTATTTTCTTGTGATTCGATCGTATCGACTGCCTGCTGCAGCCGTTCCATCACACCGCTCTTCCATTCCTCCGGTGGCTCATAATCACCGGCTTTCTCCTTTTTTGATACACACTGCATGGCAAAATAGTGTTCCATCTCTGATTCCGGATTGTTGTTGTATTCGTATGCCTTCTTAAAACATTCTGCCGCCTGTTCGTACAAAAACATCTGTGCATTTGCCACTCCCATATTATGCCAGATATTGCCCTTATCAAGAGCCGACAATTCTCCATCCGGATATGACAGCAGCCTGCGGTAACACAGGATGCTTTTGACATACTGCTTATTCTTCAGACAGCGGTCTGCATTGATCCGCTCCCGCTCTGCGGCACTCTTATTCTCTAATTCCGCAATCTGATGGATCAGTGTCAGCCGTTCCTTCTTCGAAAAATAGCTGCAGCCTCCGGTCAGTATCCCGATCTGCTCTGCAAGCGATGCCTGCGTCCTTGCAGCCTCTTCTAACTGATCTGCAAGCTCCGTGCAGCCTAGTTCCTCCCTTATCCACTGTACGAGTTCCTGACTACAGAAGTTATCCCCGATCCGGTCTGTTTCATGCCCCAGATAATAGCAAAGCTCCTCTAAGGAATAGATATTTAGATCTGCGCCCTCGATATAATACGGCATAGCGGCTATACCGGTCTGACATAAGATTAAATCGCCCATCGTATCACCTTCCTTATAGTTTCATCAGGTATTCCCACTTCTTATCGCTGCTGCGGCAGATCTCGCCAAATCCGAGATCCCGGATCTGTACACGCACCTCATGGTCAGATACCGGCTTGGCCTGTATCCGAAGCCTTGTCATACGGTCTTCCCGCTTTGGCAGATCGGTCAGTTCCAGTGTACTGATCTTCGCCTCCCTGCTGTCCGGTGCCTGTAACCAGAAGTCGATCTCCGTAGAACCGGATAAGAGGATCTCACATTCTCCCAGTTCCTCGTACCAGTTCTCACCTGCCTGGATCAGGGAATAAAATGCCAGTTCTCCATGATCGGTCACCTTCAGGCTGACATTCATCTTCATCTCGTTCTCACCCATATAGATGTACTTCCAGTCTAGTACCTCTCCACTGACCGATGCCGCATAGGATGCACCCTTCGAATAGATATTTTTCCCTGCAAACACTCTTCTTCCATCACACAGATAACGGACGGACTCTGCCATCCAGTCTCCATCGAATCCGTCCCCGGTCAGATAGACCGCGGAAAGAATTTTTTTGCCGATCGCATCCTTTAAGACATCTAAAAACGCAGTATCCTTTTTCCCGATCAGCGGTCCATAATTCTTCCCATGGATCGTCACAAGCTGTGGCGTGGTCTTCTGATTCCGTTCCATTGCAAAAAAGCGCAGATCCGTATGGCTGTAATCAAAAAGCACTGCATCGTGCAGCCATAATTCCTGCTTCTGTGCCAGCGCGTAGTAATAAAAGCTTTCCTTATGATCGATGACTAAAAAATGCCCCGGCATCATATCTAACTTCTCCATCACCGCAGAAAACAGCGTCATATTCTCCCGGTTTAAGGATTCTGTCGTAAGAACGAGCTGTTCGATCGAGACATTCGGATCGAGCCTTGCAGGGATCAGCAGCATCTTTTTTAAGAACAGCGCAAACAGTTCTACATAGGTATAAGTCTGCCCGTCGATCGTAGCGTTTTCCTTATGTAAGGCACGCTCATAAAGCTGATGCAAAACCACTTCTCCTGCACCCTTTGCCATCAGTGCAGCTTCTTCTCCATAGAACCACTGTCCGATCCCGCTCCTTTTATATAGAAGCATCGGGATCTGGTAGATCTCACTTCCCGCGACCCGGCTTACGGTCTCCGGCTCTGACATGTCCGCTGCATAATAGCTTAACATCGCATATTCAGTTCCTATATCAAGTCCTACATACAGTTTCCGCTTCTCTGCCACGTCTGCTCCCTTCTAGATCCTGATCCTCTTCTGGCAAAATTATAACATATGAAACAACAGGTCGTTTAACCGTTCATGACGGTCATACTGCCACAGCAGGGATTCTAAGTCCTGCTCTCCCCCCATCGTCTGCTCAAGCAGCATCGCATTGAGCTGCTCGTAACGGTTCTTCGCACTGTGATCACATACATGATGGCAGGTTAATCTGCCACTCTCCGTTACATTCGTCTCATGTCCCTTATTCTCGGTAATATAGTACTCCACCGATTCATCTAAAAAAAGCGTGAAATCCTTGACAAAAATGCCCTCAAACATATCTGTTATCTCTTCGGTGATAAATTCCCTGTCACCGTTTTCATAACGGTAATGCAGCATCACACGCCTGCCCGGTGCTGTCCGGTATTCAAAAAATATCTTATCGTAAAAATAAAACTGCTCCTGTATCTGCACCGGAAGCTTCTGATAAAATCCAAAATACATCTTCCGATCCACAAATTCACCCAGAAGCGGCATCAGGAGAGCTTCCTTTTCCTTCGTCCACTCCTCTTCTGTTGCGGTATAAGAAAGCAGTGCCAGTTTTGCTACATCTGCCGCCTTCTGATCCTCACAGATCATCTGCCGGATTCCGGTAAAGATCTGTCCCGGCACAACCACCTGCTTAACCAGATACAGATAGGCAAAATAATTCAGATAAGCCTCCTGCACCAGATGGCTTCCTCCATGCGCACAGTAACTTTCAAATACATCCTCGATATGTTCTACAAACTCCGCAGTATAAAGCATCTGTACGATCAGACGCTCTTCTAATTCAAAGGCATCCACCTCAAAGACCGTACACGCCTGCCAGAGCCGGTACATGCTCTTTGTTGTGCCGCCAAAATAATGCACCAGATAGTCTAACATCGTCACATCGTACTTTCCCTGTAAAAAAACATAGGAAGTAAGCGAGATCAGAAAATCATCTTCTTCTCCATCACAGTCAAGGATCGCATAACTGCAAAGCGGTACCAGTGCAGCCGGCTTTAGCTGTCCTGCACCATAACGGTTGATATACTGATATGCCAGTTCATGCTGATGACAGGCGATCAGCCGTTCGATACAGTAGATCCTGTCGTTCCTGCTGCAGTCTGTGATCGGTGCAAGCGGAAGATACGTCTCAAACAGCTCCGTTTCCTCCATGTGCTCTAAAAAGCGCAGCACCTGTGCATAGATCAGTGCCCGGTATTCCTTTCTCAGCTTCTCGCTTTTGATCAGTAACAGCAGATAATCCTTATCCTCCGGTAAAAACATCGTACTCTTATTCCGGTCAGAAAAATACTGCAGCAAAAATGCTGTTTCATACGGTGCATATGCGAGACACTTCCGGAAATAAGTACGTGCACGGATCAGCCGTTCTAACTGATAATTCATGCCCTGCACATACCGGTTGCCGGATGCATCTTCTAATACGATCACATAGTCCTTCGTATAGACCTGAAAATATGCCTCCCCACGGATCACCGGCACAACCTGGATATCCTTAAGCTGCCAATGGATCACATAGGCACGGACTGCCTGTCCGAATACCGTCATCTTCCGGGTATATAAGATCTTTGCAAGGGATGGAACCAGTTCCTTTTTGATCATGCCGCGGTCTAATACCTCCGCATAGATCACCGCCAGATTATCATCCATATGTCCTTCCAGGATCTGTTCAACGGCAAAACGCTCCATGACTTCTCGGTAACTCTGGTAGATCTCCGGTTCTTCTTCCTTACCCGCTATGATATTGACAAACAATGCTGCCTTCTGCTTGTAGGGAAGTGAGGTATCGTAGCGGAAATACATCTGGATCATCTTTGGCATGCGGTGGATCTTTCTGCCATCCATCGACATCAGATATGCTTCATTGATCCCGGCGATCCGAAGATCCCTTTCGATTCCAGCCTCATACCAGCTATGGTATCTGGTTGAAAACCGCTGCGTCCGCACCAGATACGAACAGATTGCCGCAAGCAGCTCATCCCCCGGATCATGGTCATAGACCTTCTCTAGTACCTTATATAACAGTGGTTCAAACGTTCGTACACTTCCTAAAAGTCCAAGCACTGCAAGTGTAAGCTCCTTCGTAAAGACCGCCTGCCTGCATGCCCAGTTTAAGACCTGTATTTCAAAATCTCCCAATCTCGTTAAAAGATATGGATTCTGCCAGAAGATATAATAGGCTTCCAGATACAAAAACGGACTTGCAAAGCCATCACTGACCCGCTGTTCAATCGCCCTGAGACGTGATGCCGGATTCGTGTGGAACTCTTCCTTTAAAAACAGACGGATCCAGAACAGCATCGGGCTCTCACTGTGCAGATGATAGATCTCTTCTACCTGTCTGCTCAGCCGATCCACATACCCCGGTTCCCGCTCTGCTAATGTACATACATACAGATAATATCCGTATAACGGTGTCTGCTTCTCCCTCCGGTTCTTCTTAAAATCCGCCAGAATCCATTCCGCTTCCTGCCGCTGCCCGCTTAATAAGAATGCCTGTGCCCGCATCAGTTCATACCATTCTATATCAGCCTCATGCGCCTCATCCGATGGGATCAGCGATATGAGATGGTTTAACACCTGAAGGCTTCGCTTGGCACACATCGCAGTTCCGGTCTTTTTTAAGCGGCAGCCGATATAAAGCTTCGTCAGTTCGATCTTTGCCTCACGGATCTCTCTCGTGTGCTCATCCATACGTCTTCCACTGCCCTGATAAACATAGACCGTTACTTCTTCCTTCTGATAGGCATTTTCTAAGATCAGCCGTCCAAAGTTTTTCCCTGCGTGCAGCTTCGTATGGTCGATCAGATACTCCAGCTTACAGGTACTTCCTACGAAATCCTCTGTCGTAATCCTCTGCTTTAACGGTACTAAAAAGTCTGTATCCGAAGATATGTTTATCTCTAAGTACCCCCACTGATTCTTGATCAGTGGAAGTTCTTCCTTCTCTGTCTCAACGATTCCGGCAAATTCATATGCATTGTCCTTTGCATAAAAATACACCATTTCCTTTTTTCTGGCAGCAACTAAGAACTCCTCCATTGCTGTCCTTGAGCGCATTCCGCCGGATAGTCCCTCATAAAGCATCCGCTCGGTAATCTCATCCCTGCGGATCAGATTCTTAAAGTTCCCGGATACAAACAGGCGGTAGGCTTCCTCGTAATCTTCCCTTGCCAGGTTCGCAAAATCAGACAGATTGCGGATCCTTCCTATGGACGTCTTCGGATAAAGCCGTACGATGGACACAACAAAAGAAAGGTTATATTCTCCCTTGTTACAGATAATGAAAAAATCTCCCTTTTGAATATCCCCTTCGATAAATCCTTCACTGTGAAATTGATAGCGAATCCTGATCTCATTCCCCTTAAACTGCGGTGTCAGACACTCCATATGTGGATTCGAAGAATATACCAGACCCTTGACAGCAGAATCCGTCTGACTGCTGATTACAAACTCCCCTGTATAGTCCTGACCTTCTAATACCTCAAGCTCTATCTTATCCGTAGAAAGTGCGAGAACAGGTTCTTCATGTTCAAAACTCCCCATTGCCAGCTTCTGAATCCGTTTACGCAAAATTCCACCTGTTTCCCACCAGCATTCCCAACCGCCGGTTGCTTTTTCTTCTATTAAAGTTATAATAGATTATAAACTATTTTAGGGATTCATGCAACCGGCATATCCCCTTGTGAAATTACGAAACCCGGCTTGAAATATACAGACAAAAAGAAAGGCATGGTTACGATATGATAAAAGCAAAAGAACACTTTCATGGCAGCGACCTTGAAAAAATCGAACAGATCTATGGTATTAAAAAGGAAGAGATCATAAGCTTTTCCGCAAATGTCAATCCATTAGGTGTCTCTCCACGTCTCCGTGAGACACTTGCGGAACACATCGACGCGATCACAACTTACCCTGACCGTGAATATACCTCGTTACGCAAGTGCATGGCAGAATATGCAGGCACTGTACCGGAACACATTATTGTCGGAAACGGTTCTACCGAACTGATCTCGCTTCTCATCCAGATCCGGCATCCAAAAAAAGCCATGATCCTTGGACCGACCTACTCGGAATACGAACGTGAGATTGCATTTGAGGGTGGCAGCACACTCTACTACCCACTGCGTGAGGAAGATGACTTCCGGTTAGATGTTTCTGACTTTTCCGCGCACTTAAACGAACAGGTCGATCTGCTTGTGCTCTGCAATCCGAACAATCCGACCTCTTCGTGTATCACGAACCAGCAGATGCGGCAGATCTTAGATGTCTGTAAACAGTATGACATCTTTGTAATGGTAGATGAGACTTATGTTGAATTTGCACCGGAAGTAGATAAGATCACGTCCATCCCACTGACCCACTACTATAACAATATCATGATCCTGCGTGGCACTTCTAAGTTCTTTGCCGCACCGGGACTGCGTCTTGGCTACGCCATCACCGGCAATCAGGATCTGATCAAAACGATCAATACCAGAAAGCATCCATGGATGATCAACTCCCTTGCAGCGATCGCAGGCGAGATCATGTTCCGGGACAATGACTATATCCGCAAGACGAGGGAACTGATCTCTACGGAACGCACACGTTTATACGAACTGTTTGACAAGCATCCGGCATTTCAGGCTTATCCGCCATCCGGCAACTTTATGCTGCTTCGTATCCTGCGTGACGATCTTACCTCACGGGATCTGTTTGATGCCGCCATCAGACAGCATATGATGATCCGTGACTGCTCGACATTTCCGTTTTTAGATGACCACTATATCCGCTTCTGCTTCATGAAGCCGGAAGATAATACAAGACTGACGCAGTGTCTTTTTGACCAGACCAAAGAAAAATAACAGATTTCTCTTGACAAAACCGGTCACCCGTATTATTGTATTACTTAGGTAGTACAACAATACAACAGAAAGAGGTGAAACTATGCCGTGGAATCTTACATCGGACAGACCGATTTTTATCCAGATCATCGAACGGATCCAGATGGACATTATCTCCGGTGTTTATCAGCCGGGCGAAAAGCTTCCATCGGTTCGTGAGCTTGCCAGTATTGCTGCCGTGAATCCAAACACGATGCAGAAGGCATTAACCGAACTCGAACGGACAGGTCTTGTCTATTCACAGCGTACCAGTGGTCGATTTATAACGGAGGACACAAAAATGATCGAAGATTTAAAATCCAGTCTTGCACAGGAGAAAATAACAGAATTCTTTGAAAGCATGCACAATTTAGGATTTAAAAAAGAAGAAACACTTTCTTTAATCGAAAACTGCATCAAGGGGGATGAAAAATGAGCACATTATTAGAATGCAAGGAGCTGACCAAAAAGTTTGGCAAAAAAGCCGCTTTAGATCAGATCGACCTTACTTTAGAGAGCGGACATATCATTGGTCTGCTCGGACCAAACGGAAGTGGTAAAACCACTTTGATCAAGATCATCAATGGTCTTTTAACACCAAATTCCGGATCTATTACGGTAAAGGGCGCACCAATCGGTGTCGAGAGCAAAAAGGTAGTCTCTTACCTTCCGGATCACACGTATCTGAATATGGGGCTTAAGGTACGTGACATCATTGATTATTTTGAGGACTTCTATGAGGACTTTGATACTGTCCGTGCCTACGATATGTTAGCGAAGCTTTCCATCAATCCGAATGACAAGTTAAAAACCATGTCAAAGGGAACGAAGGAAAAGGTACAGTTGATCTTAGTTATGAGCCGTCATGCTGATCTCTATGTGCTTGACGAGCCGATCGCCGGTGTCGATCCTGCTGCAAGAGATTACATTTTAAATACCATCCTTGCAAACTATGATGAAAATGCAACGATCCTGATTTCCACACATCTGATCGCTGATATTGAGAATATCCTAGATCAGGTCATCTTTATCAAAAACGGTCATATCTGCCTGAATTCTTCGGTAGATGAGATCCGGGAAGAAAAGGGAACATCGGTTGATGCTTTATTCAGGGAGGTATTCAAATGTTAGGAAAATTATTCAAGCATGAATTCAAAAATACAGGGCGCATCTTATTGCCACTGAATCTGATCCTGATCGGATTTACACTGCTTGGCATGATCATGTTAGGTCTTAAGGTATTCAGCAACTCCTATATGGGCTTTGCCGCAGTTGCCATGTTAGTCATCTACATCTTCGGTATTATTGCATTATTCATCGTAACTTATGTATTTCTGATGGTACGCTTTTACCGCAGCATGTATTCCGCAGAGGGGTACCTGACACATACGCTTCCGGTTTCTCCGCTTGCAACCTTAAATACCAAGCTTGCTGTATCTACCTTCTGGGTATTATTATCCTATATCCTTTGCTTCGGTTCCGTTTATGCACTGATCACAACCGCAGTCCGTACATACGCAGGTGAATTCGACAGTACAGAATTTTTTGCAGGATTTGAGGATGCAGTCGGGATTTCTCCTAAGGCTGCACTTGCATGGGCGTTACTCTTTATGTTACTCAGCAGTCTCTCCGGAATCCTGATGATCTATTGCAGTATCTCGATCGGACAGTTGTTCAACAAGTATAAGATCCTTGCTGCGATCGTCACCTATGTGATCTTCTATCTCATCCTTCAGGTGGTAAATATGATCATCATGGTACGTTCAAGCATCAGCTCTGCCGAAGAAATGACACTGGTTGATAATGCAGACCAGTCCTTTTTAGCAGACTTCTATGGAGATGTGATCGGTATCCCGACCATGATCCAGTCTGTTATCATGATCGTTATCTTCTATGCGATCACTGCTTATATCAGCAAAAAGCGTGTGAACTTAGACTAATTTAAAATATCTTAACTTTTTGCTGTATAGGAAGTCCAACGGAATTTCCTATACAGTAAAAAAAGCTGCCACATTTCTGTGGCAGCTTTTTGATTCTATCTTCTTATTTGTAGAATTTATTTACTTAAGAATTCGTGGATTCCCTTTGCAGCAGCCTTTCCGGCTCCCATTGCAAGAATAACGGTTGCAGCACCTGTTACTGCATCACCACCGGCATATACACCATTCTTCGTGGTTGCTCCGGTCTCTTCCTCTGCAATGATACATTTTCTGCGGTTTACATCTAATCCCTTTGTTGTCGAAGAGATTAACGGATTTGGTGATGTACCAAGAGACATGATGACCGTATCAAGCTCTAAGTCAAACTCAGATCCGGCAACTTCTACCGGGCTTCTACGTCCGGATTCATCCGGCTCACCAAGTTCCATACGGACACAGGTCATTCCCTTTACCCATCCGTCTTCATCTACTAAGATCTCCTTTGGATTCGTCAGAAGATCAAAGATGATTCCTTCTTCTTTTGCATGATGTACTTCTTCTACTCGTGCCGGAAGCTCTGCTTCACTTCTACGGTATACGATGTGTACCTCAGCACCAAGTCTTAAGGCTGTTCTTGCCGCATCCATAGCAACGTTACCGCCGCCTACGACTGCAACCTTCTTACCTCTCATGATCGGTGTATCATATTCTTCCTTGAATGCCTTCATCAGGTTGTTTCTGGTTAAGAACTCGTTTGCAGAGAATACGCCATTTGCCTGCTCACCAGGGATTCCCATGAATCTTGGAAGACCTGCACCGGAACCGATGAATACTGCTTCAAAGCCTTCCTCTTCCATTAACTCATCAATGGTGGTTGCCTTACCGATGACAACGTTTGTCTCGATCTTAACGCCTAATGCTTTTACGTTCTCTACTTCTGCTGCAACTACCTTCTGCTTTGGAAGACGGAATTCCGGGATACCATAGCTGAGTACACCGCCTGCCTCATGTAATGCTTCAAAGATGGTAACATCATAACCTAATTTTGCAAGGTCACCTGCACAGGTAAGACCTGCAGGACCGGAACCGATTACAGCTACCTTATGTCCGTTTAACTTCTCTGCCTTCTTTGGCTTGATTCCATTCTCTCTTGCCCAGTCAGCAACAAAACGCTCTAACTTACCGATTGCAACCGGCTCACCCTTGATACCACGGATACATTTTCCTTCACACTGGCTCTCCTGTGGGCAGACACGACCACAAACTGCAGGAAGTGCAGAGGACTCGCTGATGATGTGGTATGCTTCTTCAAAGTTGCCAAGCTTTACCTGCTCTACGAATGCCGGGATATTGATAGAAACCGGACATCCCTTCATACACTGTGCATTCTTACAATTTAAACATCTGGAAGCCTCTTCCATGGCTTCTTCCTTATTATATCCAAGACATACTTCTTCAAAATTCGTTGCACGTACCTTTGGATCCTGCTCACGAACTACTACTCTTGTCATTGCATCCATTATTTGTCACCTCCACAATGTCCACATCCGCCGTGATGTGTATCTCCTTCTAATTCCTTTAACATTGCTCTTCCTTCTTCTGTCTTATAAATCTGCTGACGCTTCATTGCCTGGTCAAAATCAACCAGATGTCCGTCAAACTCCGGTCCGTCTACACATGCAAACTTCACTTCATCACCTACGGTCAGACGGCATGCACCGCACATTCCGGTTCCGTCTACCATGATCGGGTTCATGGATACAACGGTCGGGATATTTAACTTCTTGGTTAAGATGCAGACGAATTTCATCATGATCATCGGTCCGATCGCAACACAAAGATCATAGGTATTTCCGGCATCTACTAACTCCTGTAACTGGTTGGTTCCCATACCATGGAAGCCATAAGATCCATCATCGGTTGTTACATACAGATTACCTGCAACCTTACGCATCTCTTCTACTAAGATCAGAAGATCCTTTGTCTTTGAACCCATGATGACATCACAGGATACGCCATGCTCATGCAGCCATTTTACCTGTGGGTAAACCGGTGCAGTACCAACACCACCCGCGATAAACACGATCTTCTTTTTCTTTAACTCTTCTATATCTGTCTCGATCAGCTCAGATGCACAGCCAAGTGGTCCTACAAAATCACGGAATGCATCTCCGACCTCTAACTTTGACATACGCTCTGTGGAAGCGCCAACGGTCTGGAATACGATTGTGATCGTTCCTGCCTCTCTGTCATAATCGCAGACAGTAAGCGGGATCCGCTCGCCTTCCTCGTCCATTTTTACGATAATAAACTGTCCTGGCTCACAAGACTTTGCAACACGCTCAGCCTTAACTTCCATAAGATAAATCTTATCGGCCAGTTTTTCTTTTCTTACGATTGGATACATAACATACCTCCAAATTTTCCTAAAATAACATACACCAACGTTATGGCTTACAGCCATTAACTTCTATAATAAAGGAATACCAAACAAAATTCAACAATTTTTCCACAAAAAATGGATATCTGACTGCTTTTACAGCCAAATATCCATTTCTGTCCAATTCTATGCTTTTTTAAGCTCTCTTTTAGCAGAATGCCTTCATTTCTTCCATAAAGTCTTCTTCGATCTGAATCAGCTTTCGTGCAATTTTCTTACTTTTCTCCGATGCGGACGGATACTCATTGATCTTCTCACTGATCGACTGAATTCCCATATTACAGCCATCCATCATGATCTTGGCGATCTGACTGCTGTCCTCCTGCATCATCAGCTTGACCCCAGTACTCGTCTTTGCAAAAGCCGATGCCATGACACCCGGCTCCTTTGTCTGCTGTCCGTCACCCTCTAACAGCTCTGTTGTCTCCCTTTCGATCTCCTTATGCTTATCCTTATAAGCACTTAACAGATCAAGGAGCTTTCCGTCTGAGGCATGCTCACATACCTGATCAATACTTTTTACTGCCATCTTTGCACCGGCATTGCATTCCTGCAACAGCTTTCTTTCTGCGTCTTCCATGCTCTTTCTTCCCTTTTCTACTCATTCATTTTCCATACAGTTCATTTGTCATCTGTATGTTTCATATAAATGATCTGCCAAAAGGAAATATTTTATGCATTTAATTTCCGCATTCGATGCTGATCTCATTAAAGGTTCCTAAGATATCCTCTACCTTCATTGCCTGCTTCTCACTGCCGGCCTTATCGATGATCGCCTTGCCCTGATGCATCATTAACAGCCGGTCTCCATATTCTACCGCATAGCGGAGATTATGTGTGACCATGATCGTCGTTACATGTTTCTGCTTTACGATCCTGCCTGTCAGTTCCATAACGATCTCTGCCGTTTTTGGATCAAGTGCTGCCGTATGCTCATCTAAGATCAGAAATTCGATCGGATTCATCGTTGCCATCAAAAGTGCAAGTGTCTGACGCTGTCCGCCGGAAAGCGCACCTACCTTCGTGTGCAGCTTATCCTCTAAGCCAAGGTTCATGCCGGAAAGCAGCTCCTTATAGTAGCCGATCCTTGCCTTGTTCGTTCCTCTGCCAAGTCCATAGCCCTTGCCCTTATTGTCTGCGATCGCAAGGTTCTCTAAGATCGTCATTTCCGGGCAGGTTCCCTTCGATGGATCCTGGAATACTCTTCCGATCCGGCGGTGACGGATAAAGTCCTTCTGTTTTGTGATATTGGTTCCATTCACGAGGATCTCACCCTGATCGATCGGGATCGTTCCACAGATAATATTTAAAAGGGAGGTCTTTCCGGAACCATTACTTCCGACTACGGATACGAACTGTCCATCCTCTACCGTCAGATTAAACTTGTCAAACAGACAGATTTCATTGATCGTGCCCGGATTATATGATTTTGTGATATTCTTTAACTCAAGCATTCTTCTTCACCTTCTTCTTTCTGTCCATTCCAATGACAAGGATTACCAAAAACAGAACCGCTGTGATCAGCTTTAGATCCTGTGACGGCATGCCAAGCTTGATCGCGATCGCTACACATGCCTTATAGATAATAGAACCGATCACTACACTTGTCGTAATCCGCAGGAAGCTCACCTTTTTTAACAGGCTGGTTCCAATGATAACGCTCGCAAGTCCGATAACCATCGTTCCGGTTCCCATGGAAATATCAAAATATCGCTGCTGCTGTGCAAAAATACAGCCGCTTAAGGTTACAAGTCCGTTTGCAACAGCAAGACCGATGATCTTTACGATTCCCTTGTCGACACCCATCGAGGTCACGATCGTCTCGTTATCACCGACTGCACGAAGCAGATAACCGGACTTGGTGCTCATATACCAGTCTAATAAGAACTTCATGATCAGTGTGATCACTAAGATAATAATGACATTGGCAAATGGTGCAAGTGCACCTGTGAAAATCTTTGATACAAATCCGTTTTCAAACAGTGTTGTCATATTATAGAGTGGAAGATTCGCTCTTCCGGCAATCCTGAGATTCACGGTATACAATGCTGTCATCATAATAATTCCCGAAAGCAGATCCCGTACCTTTAACTTTACATGGATCAATCCGGTGACTGTTCCTGCCAAAGCACCTGCAAAAAAGGATGCGACAAGTGTCAGGATTGGATTCACGCCGTTTGTGATCATAACTGCCGAGAGGGCAGCTCCAAGTGGGAAGCTGCCGTCCACGGTCAGATCCGGGAAATCCAGTATTGTATATGTGATATAAATTCCTAATGCCATAATGGCATATATCATACCCTGTTCAAAAACACTAAGTACCAATGTCATGGTGTTACCCCCATATTTCTTACGTTTATTCTACTGTAATCTCATCAAAGGTCTCTGCTGCGTCCTTGATGTAATCCTCATCTAACTTTAAGCCAACCTTATCTGCTGCTGCCTTGTTGACATAAAGCTCTGCCTTAGATGCAGTGATATATGGTGTCTCTTCTGCCTTGCTCTCGCCCTTTAAGATCTTTGCTGCCATCTGACCGGTCTCGATTCCAAGTTCATAATAGTCGATTCCCATAGATGCCACACATCCGGATCTTACCTGCTCGATCTCGCTTCCGAATACCGGAATGCCTGCTCCGTTTGCCTTATCTAAAACGGTCTGTAATGCATTAACAACGGTGTTGTCTGTCAGGTTACACAGGCAGTCTACCTTCGATACGAGATCTGTAGCTGCCAGTTCAATATCTGCGGAAGTATTGATTCCGGATTCTACAATCTCAAAATCATAGTTGCCTGCAAGGCTCTTATACTCTTCGATCGTACTACAGGAGTTTGCTTCACTGGTTGTATATAAGATACCGATCTTTTTTGCATCCGGCATCATCTCACGGATCATTTTTAACTGCTCCTCAACCGGGAGGACATCGGATGAACCGGTAATGTTTCCAACATTAGAACCATCCTCATTTGCAAGTCCTGCTGCAACCGGATCGGATACTGCGGTATAGATAACCGGAATATCGGTTCCCATACAGGAATTATATGCACTTGCTGCACATGGTGTTGCGATCGCACAAACCAGATCCTTTTTCGCTGAAACAAAGCTGTCTGCGATTGTGCTTGCTGTACCGGTATCGGTCTGGGCATTCTGATAATCGATCGTCAGATTGCTTCCTTCTACAAGACCCTCTCTGGAAAGGCCTTCGATAAATCCCTCTCTGCAGTTATCAAGAGAACCATGCTCTGCAAACTGTGAGATACCGATGGAATAGCTTACTCCGTCTACCGGAGCTGCAACCGTCTCGGAATCCTTCGCGGAACTGTTCTGGTTCTTATCGGAGGATGATCCGCATCCTGCCATCATTCCCATTACACATGCAACACTAAGTACAACTGCCAACATTTTCTTCTTCATAATTTTCCTCTTTTCTTATAATAGATTTATTATAAGATCACCGTCTGGACACTTTTGTACGGAGTTGGTATCTTCTCAAGCTTTTGTGATACCCACGGATTGTTCCGTGCCCTGCACTCTCACAATCCTACCCAACATTCGCATATCGTGAAGCTTATGCTCCACTTTTATGCTCATGCCGGGGCGGGACAATCAGTGAAAACCACTCCTGTGCAAGCACATCGTGGTTTTTCATTGTTGTCCCTGGTATCACAAAAAAACCGCCTCAAGCTATTGCTTGAGACGGTAATAAATTCATATTATCGCGGTACCACTCATATTGACAAAAAGTCCACTCTCTCATGTACATACTATACATGCCGAATTGATAACGGGTACGGTTCCCGGTGACGCCTACTATTGATTCAGGTCACCCTCAAAAGTCCATTCAGCAGATTCTTCCATGCCGCAATCCCACCACATGCAGCTCTCTGAGATTTCCGAATAAGCTTACTACTCTTCTTCAACGGTTTCACTTATTACATATAGTCTAACCCCTTTTGTGCATTTTGTCAATAACTTTCTGTAGTTTATTCCTCACCGGTCTGTTCCTCGATTGTCCGTAACAATTCCTCGCTCTTCTCCGATAAGATCTTATCGATCTGTTCCTTTGCGACTTCATCCTTTACTTCTTCCATGCCGTACTCACCGGAATAGGAATTCGTTGTCGGATTATAATAAGATTCCCGTTCCTTCTGCCGCTTTACTTCTTCGATCGTATCCTGCAATGCGGCTTCGGCTGCTGCATCTTCTGCCGCAAGACGCTTAGCTGCCTCGGCTTCCCTCTTTCTTTCCTCTTCTTCCTTCTGGCGGTCTAATTCCGCCTGCGAGATATAATTTACATTTTGTCTCTTAATGATGCTGTTCGCAACCTTCTCCTTAAAGTTACGTTCATCAATCTGATCCATTCTGATTCCGTTATGATTCATCATCTATTTCCATTCTTTCGTTTCTTTTGTTTGTATCCGTCCTGATGTCAGGTTCTGTTTTCTAAGCTCCCTCTATTATAAAACAAAGATCCGCTGAATAAAAGATATAATTTTTGCACATGATGTATTTATCAACTTTCCGGAGGTACGCATCATGTCTGTCTACAAAGTAGAAATCTGCGGAGTCAATACAGCAACACTCCCGATACTGAAAGAGGAAGAAAAGGAAGCACTATTCCAGAAGATCAAGCAAGGAGATACCGATGCAAGAGAAGCCTATATCAAGGGCAATCTCCGTCTGGTACTAAGCGTCATCAAACGCTTTTCAAACCATCACGAAAACATTGACGATCTTTTTCAGATCGGATGCATTGGTCTTATCAAATCCATTGACAACTTTGATTCTGATCTTGGTGTGAAGTTCTCCACCTATGCCGTTCCCATGATCCTTGGGGAAGTCCGCCGTTACCTGCGGGATAACAACAGTATCCGTGTAAGCCGCTCCCTGCGTGACACTGCCTATAAAGCGATACACGCAAAAGAAATCCTGCAAAAAAATTCCATGCAGGAGCCTACTTTAGACGAGATCGCAGATGCGACCGGTATCCCGAAGGAAGAGATCGTCTATGCCTTAGACGCAATCCAGAGTCCAGTCAGTCTCTATGACCCGATCTATACAGACGGTGGGGACACCCTCTATGTCATGGATCAGATCAGTGACAAGAAAAACAAAGAGGAAAACTGGGTAGAAAACCTCTCCTTAAGCGATGCCATGGCACGCCTGAACGAACGGGAAAACTATATCATCCGGCTGCGTTTTTTCCAAGGAAAAACCCAGATGGAAGTTGCAGATGAAATCCATATCTCCCAGGCACAGGTCTCAAGGCTGGAAAAATCAGCCCTGAAAACCATGCGTAATTACCTGTCCCTGCGAAAATAGCAGACTTATCTGTCCCACTTATCACATAAGGAGTTGATCTGGTCTGCGAACTTCGCGATCTCCTTATTCGGAATTCCCTCATTCTTATGGATTACACTCATCAGACGCTGTCCCGCAGCCACAAGTCTTGCAAAGACATTTGTGGCTGCCTTGATATTCTTCTCCTTCTTCTGGATGACCTCACGGCTGCCTGCCCTTACTTCCTCACTGCTTAACAGGTCATAGGTATCACCGCTGTATGGTGCGATGGCATCATAGCCAAGCTCTTCCTGCAGATGCTTTGCAAACTCATCTGTCACCGCATCTTCCCCGTGGACAATAAATACCTTCTTCGGCTTCTCTTCAAAGGCGGCTGCCCATTCGGTCAGCTTTGCCCGGTCTGCATGGCCACTGATACCCGGAAGATTCTCGATCTTTGCATGTACCTGGATCGTCTCACCAAACAGCTTCACTTCCTTTGCACCGCCAAGCAGGGAATGTCCTAAGGTGCCCGGAACCTGATATCCGACAAACAGGATCGTGGATTCGGCTCTCCAGAGATTATGTTTTAAATGATGCCGGATTCGTCCGGCCTCACACATACCGGATGCGGAGATGATTACAACCGGCTTCTTCTCGAAATTGATCATCTTCGATTCATCGCTCGTGACTGCTGTCTTAAGTCCCGGGAAACTGATCGGGTTAATGCCCTGTTCCACCAACTGCTTTGCCTCATCACTGAAGCAGTCCTCAACACTCTTATGGAAGATATTCGTCGCCTCTACGGAAAGCGGACTGTCAATATAT
>CACZPJ010000023.1 GCA_902782995.1 uncultured Lachnospiraceae bacterium
ATGTCAGTTACGATAAAATCTGCCAGAGAAATTGAATTGATGAGAGCGGCAGGAAAGATTCTTGCAAAAGTCCATCAGGAACTTGGTCATGAGATTAAACCGGGAATGTCGACCTGGGATATTGACCACTTAGGAGAAGAAATGATCCGGGATTACGGCTGTGTGCCGAACTTCTTGCATTATCAGGGGTATCCGGCATCGGTATGTGTATCCGTAAATGATGAAGTAGTACACGGTATTCCAAATAAGAAGCATTTCATACAGGAAGGCGATATTGTCAGCCTTGATATGGGACTGATCTATAAGGGCTATCATTCGGATGCAGCGAGAACACATGGGGTTGGTGAGGTTTCCAAGGAAGCGGCAGCACTTATGGAACGCACCAGACAGAGCTTTTTTGAAGGAATCCGGTTTGCAAAAGAAGGAAAGCATCTCTATGATATTTCTGCAGCGATCGGAGACTATGCAGAGAGCTTCGGCTATGGTGTTGTCTATGACCTGGTAGGTCATGGAATCGGAACTCATCTGCATGAGGAACCGGAGATCCCGAACTTCAGACAGCGCAGAAGAGGAATCCGCTTAAAGAGTGGAATGACACTTGCAATCGAGCCAATGATCAATGCTGGTACACCGGATGTTGTCTGGATGGATGATGAGTGGACCGTAGTCACAGCGGATGGTTCTTTATCTGCACATTATGAGAATACGATTCTCATCACAGATGGGGAACCGGAGATACTGACTCTGACTGAGGAGGAAAAGGAATGCAGTTCGCAATTATAAAAGCAGGACACGATATGAGACAGATCTATCAGGTGATCGATGAAGATGAACGATATGTCTATCTTGTAAATGGTTCTACAAGAACAACAGACCGTCCGAAGAAGAAGAGCAGAAAGCATGTGCAGCTGATCAAACGTATACCGGAGGAAGTGCTTCATATATTAGAAGAAACACAGATCGAAGAAAACTTACGGATCGAGCGTGCCGTCCGCGTGATGCGAGATCAGATCACACCTAAGGAATCGAATGAACAAAGTAAATGATAGAATAAGCAGGAGGATATGAAAATGTCTAAAACAGATGTAATTGAAGTAGAAGGAACAGTATTAGAGAAGTTACCGAACGCGATGTTTCAGGTAGAACTGGAAAACGGCCATCAGGTACTTGCACATATCAGCGGTAAGTTACGTATGAATTTCATCCGTATTTTACCTGGTGACAAGGTAACGATCGAGATGTCTCCATATGATCTGACAAAGGGAAGAATTATCTGGAGAGATAAGTAAAAAGTTGTTGCTTTTTTAAAAACCACATGATATAATGCTAACTGGACGTTTTTGGAATCAAGCTCCGAAATGTCCAGTTTTTTTGAATGACACCGTACACAAGAGCTTGTGAACCGGCGTCATAACAGCATTTATAGAAGCACCCGGGCAAGCCTCGAAGCTGCCGTGGGAAACGAAAGGAGGATTTACTGTGAAGGTAAGATCATCAGTTAAGCCTATTTGCGAAAAATGCAAAGTCATCAAAAGAAAGGGAAGCATCAGAGTAATCTGTGAGAACCCGAAACACAAACAGAGACAGGGTTAATTCCCGGTTGTTTGTAAGCATTTATTGAGACACAAGGTGTTTCAGAAAACAGAAGAAACGTATGCAGTTTCCTTCTGCCTGTGTTATTTATGTGCGGCTGTAGCAGAGATGCTATTACATGAATAATACATTACTGCGTAATTATCTATGCAGTTTAACGGTACCCTAAACATACCGAGGGTACGTAGATATTCTCAGAGGAGAGTGTCAGTTAACTGGCAAGTTAACATATTGTAACTGCGAAGAACAGATCTTCGCCAATTAGACAAAATCTTTATGGAGGTGTAAACACACATGGCTCGTATCGCAGGTGTAGATTTACCAAGAGAAAAACGTGTAGAGATCGGTTTAACTTATATTTACGGAATCGGTAGAGTAAGTGCTACTAAGATCCTTGAAGCAGCAAATGTTAATCCAGATACTCGTTGTAGTGACTTAACAGACGATGAAGTTAAGAGAATCAGTGCTGTAATCGATGAGACACAGGTCGTAGAAGGTGATTTAAGACGTCAGGTTGCTTTAAACATCAAGAGATTACAGGAAATTGGATGCTATCGTGGTATCCGTCATAGAAAAGGACTTCCGGTTCGTGGACAGAAGACAAAGACAAATGCCAGAACAAGAAAAGGTCCTAAGAGAACTGTTGCTAACAAGAAGAAATAATTCTTAGACAGGTAAGAATGCAAGCAACGAAAAATATAGTATAAAGAAAGTAGGTTAGTTTAGATATGGCTAATAAAGTTACAAAAAAAGTGACAAAAAAGCGCGTTAAGAAAAACGTTGAACATGGACAGGCACATATTCAGTCATCTTTTAACAATACGATTGTAACACTTACTGATGCTGAAGGTAATGCATTATCATGGGCTAGTGCCGGTGGTCTTGGATTTAGAGGTTCAAAGAAATCTACTCCTTATGCTGCACAGATGGCAGCGGAAACAGCTACAAAGGCAGCTCTTGTACATGGTTTAAAGTCAGTAGACGTTATGGTTAAGGGACCTGGTTCAGGAAGAGAAGCAGCAATTCGTGCACTTTCCGCATGTGGTCTGGAAGTAGTTTCCATTAAGGATGTTACTCCGGTTCCTCACAACGGATGTCGCCCACCAAAACGTAGAAGAGTCTAGTAGGAGGTATAAGCTAAGATGGCAGTTAATAAAGTTCCTGTTCTTAAAAGATGTAGATCCCTTGGTTTAGAGCCAAGTTTCTTAGGATATGATAAGAAGTCTAACAGACAGTTAAAGAGAGCAAACAAGAAAATGTCTGAGTACGGACTTCAGTTAAGAGAAAAACAGAAAGCAAAATTCATTTACGGTGTGCTTGAGAAGCCTTTCCGTAATTACTATGAGAAAGCAGACCAGATGAAGGGAATGACCGGTGCTAACCTGATGACAATTCTTGAGTCCAGATTAGACAACGTTGTATTCCGTCTTGGTTTTGCAAGAACAAGAAAAGAAGCAAGACAGATCGTTGATCACAAGTTCGTTACAGTAAACGGAAAAGCAGTAAACATTCCTTCTTACTTAGTAAAAGCTGGTGATGTAATCGAAATCAACGAGAAACACAAAAACATCCAGAGAATGAAAGATATCGTTGAGGTTACTGCTGGAAGATTAGTTCCAGAGTGGCTTGATGTAGATGCTGATAAGTTACAGGGTACTGTAAAAGAGTTACCTTCCAGAGAGGTAATTGATGTACCTGTAGATGAAATGCTTATCGTCGAGTTATATTCTAAATAATAACTAATACTCGTCGCACTGTGCCTTTGCATAGTGCGACAGAATCATCTAAACAATGATACCCGAAAAGGAGGGACTTTGCGTGTTCGATTTTGAAAAACCAAGAATTGAAATTTCTGAAATTTCTGACGACAAAAGATATGGCAGATTTGTTGTAGAACCACTTGAAAGAGGATATGGTACTACACTTGGCAATTCTTTGAGAAGAATAATGCTTTCTTCTTTACCAGGTGCTGCAGTCAGCCAGGTGAAGATTGATGGCGTATTACATGAATTCAGTTCAATCCCGGGTGTAAAAGAAGATGTTACTGAGATTATTATGAATATCAAGAATCTTGCAATCAAGAATAACAGCACAACAAACGAATCCAAGATTGCTTATATAGAGTTTTCCGGAGAAGGCGTTGTAACTGCTGGTGATATTCAGGCGGATCAGGATATTGAAATCCTTAATCCGGATCTCGTAATTGCACATTTAAATGGTGGCGCAGACTCTAAGCTTTATATGGAACTTACCATTACAAAGGGAAGAGGATATGTAAGCGCGGATAAGAATAAGAATCCGGATCTCCCAATCGGAGTAATTGCGATTGATTCTATTTACACACCAGTAGAACGTGTAAATCTTTCTATTCAGAATACCCGTGTAGGTCAGATCACTGACTACGATAAACTTACATTAGACGTTTATACCAACGGAACACTTGCTCCGGACGAGGCAGTCAGCCTTGCAGCTAAGGTATTAAGCGAGCATCTGAATCTCTTTATCGATCTTTCAGAGAATGCAAAGACAGCAGAAGTTATGATCGAGAAGGAAGACAATGCAAAAGAAAAAGTTCTTGAGATGAATATTGACGAGCTTGAATTATCCGTTCGTTCTTACAACTGCTTAAAGAGAGCAGGAATCAACACAGTAGAAGAGTTGACAAACAGAACACCGGAAGACATGATGAAGGTTCGTAACCTTGGACGTAAGTCCTTAGAGGAAGTTTTAGCGAAGTTAAAAGAGTTAGGACTTCAGCTGAATCAGGGCGAGGAATAAAGTGAAAAAAGTAACTCTAAAGACGTTACACCAGTGGGTGTAACGCCAAGAGTTACTAAGTTTTTCACTGTGTGTAAGGCAACGTATGTTGTTTTATATAATTCATGAAGTGGGGGAAGCCCCACCGATGGCAGGATCAGTAAGGCCTACGAGCGTGACCGTGTCATATCATGAGTGGCAAATAAATACGCATTCGGTAAGTAAGACCAAAGAGCGTGGCCGGATGTACCACAAATGGAGGATTTTAAAATGGCAAAGTATAGAAAATTAGGTAGAACATCTTCTCAGAGAAAAGCTTTATTAAGAGGACAGGTAACAGCTTTAATCAACAATGGTAAAATTGTTACTACAGAAGCTAAGGCAAAAGAGATCCGTAAGATCGCTGAGAAATTAATCGCTATGGCAGTTCGTGAGAAGGATAACTTCGAAGAAGTAACTGTTAAGGCTAAGGTTGCTAAGAAAGACAAAGATGGTAAGAGAGTCAAAGAAGTTGTAGATGGTAAGAAAGTTACTGTATATGACGAAGTTGACAAGACAATCAAGAAAGATATGCCATCCCGTCTTCATGCAAGAAGAGAGATGTTAAAGGTTCTTTATCCTGTAACTGAGATTCCGAAGGAAGCAGCGGGAAGAAAGAGAAATACAAAGCAGGTTGACTTAGTTGCTAAGTTATTCGATGAGATCGCACCTAAGTATGCAGATCGTAACGGTGGATATACAAGAATCGTTAAGATTGGTCAGCGTAAAGGTGACGGTGCATTAGAAGTATTAATCGAGTTAGTATAATTTCGATCAATCAAATATCAGAGGATGGAATCCAAAGTTGGGTTTCATCCTCCTCTTTTTGCATACAATTTTACGTTCATATGTCAGGGTATTTAAGAAGAAGATGTTATAAATTTTCTTCCAGAATGAGATCAGAAATGATATGATAGAAATATCAGTATATATTCAGGAAAGGAGTTATGAGATGAAATATTCAATCGAGGGAGAACCATTACCAGTTGTAATCTGTGAATTAGAAGCGGGAGAGGGTGTCATATCCGAACGTGGAGCAATGTCGTGGATGTCACCGAATATGAAGATGGATACCAAAGGCGGCGGAGTCGGAAAGATGTTTGGCCGTATGGTGAGTGGTGAGAGTATGTTTTTAAATACCTATACCGCACAGGGCGGAAATGGTATGATCGCATTTGCCTCCAGTTTTCCGGGATCGATCCGTGCACTTGAGATCACACCAGATAAGCCGATGGTATGCCAGAAGTCGGCATTCCTTGCATCTACAACAGGTGTTGAGTTATCGGTATTCTTTCAGAAGAGAATCGGAAGTGGATTCTTCGGAGGGGAAGGCTTTATCATGCAGAAGCTTTCCGGCAATGGAACAGCATTTGTAGAATTCGATGGATCGATCAAGGAATACATGTTACAGCCGGGTCAGTCGATCGTCGTAGACACCGGATACCTTGCAGGAATGGATGCAAGCTGTACGATGGATATTCAGACCGTTCCGGGACTGAAAAATATGGTCTTTGGTGGAGAGGGCGTATTCAATACCGTGATCACCGGCCCGGGACGCGTCATGCTTCAGACCATGCCGATCTGTCAGATGGCGAATTCCCTGAAGCCGTTTTTCCCAAGCGGGAACTAATGATATCGCCGATCTATTCGTAGGAACTTTCCGATTCCTTATGTGAAAGCGGCAGTGTGAAAATGAACTCCGTACCAACACCTTCGGTACTGATGACATTGATATTTTCATCATGTGCCTGGATGATCTCTTTTACGATGGCAAGCCCAAGTCCGGTTCCTTTCTTGTCCTTGCCTCGTGAGAGATCTGTCTTATAAAAGCGTTCCCAGATCTTATTTAAGCTGTCCTTTGGAATGCCGATACCAGAATCCTTGACGCTTACAAATACCTTTTCATTTTTCTCAGTTGTCTCGATCGTGATCTCAGAATCGTGATGGGAGAACTTGATCGCATTGTCGATCAGATTATAAACGACCTGCTGGATCTTACTCATATCCGCCCGGACGAACAGCGACTGTCCGGTCAGGATCAGATGGAAGGTGATCCGTTTTTCCTTGCACGTACCTTCGAAGGTCTGTGCAGTCTGTTTGATGATCTGATTGATGTCAAAATCGCTCCGGTCGAGCATCGTTCCGTGTGAACCATATTTGTTCAGTTCTAAGAGACCGTGCGTCAGCTTGGTCAGCCGTTCTGTCTCAAATACGATAATCTTTAAGTATTTTTCCTGCATTTCCGGTGGAATCGTGCCGTCTAACATTGCCTCCACATATCCCTTGATCGAAGTGAGCGGTGAACGGAAGTCATGCGAGACATTCGAAACAAACTTCCGCTGGTCATCCTCAAGTGTATTCAGCTCATTTGCCATGTAGTTTAAGGAGGCAGCAAGATAACCGATCTCATCATTGCTGTGTACCGGGATCTTGTAATCAAAGTCACCGGCTGCGTAGGCATCCGCACCACGGATGATCTTGCGGATCGGACGATAGATCATAAAGGTAAAAAGGATCAGAAGGACAAAGGCACACCCGATCAGAATAAGCAGTGTAAAATAGGAAATATTCAACAGCTCGGAATGATAGGTGATCATCTGACTGACCGGCTTGTGGATCAGTACATAGCCTTTTACCTTATAACCAATCGTGATCTGTGAAAATACAGTTAGCTGCTCTTGTGGAAAATAGTCATAAAACTTACTGATCCGGTAATAACGGTTACCAAAGTCCGTAATAGAAAAGTCTTCGATCTTCTCCTGACTCTTGAGATCGACCGGCTGGTCAGAATTAACTAAAATATCACCGGAAGTGCTGACAATCCAGATGTCAGCATTCAGGTAGGTGTCGACTGCCTCAAGCTGCTTTTGCAGTTCATCGAGGGTGATCGCGTGTTTGTAATAATTCGTTGCATAAGTGCTGGCGATCAGATTCGATTCCCGGTAGAGATCCTTTGCTTCCTGTTTCTCGATGTAGTTCATCGAGCAGGTCGAAGTAAAGGTCGCAACCGCAATAAATCCTAAGATGCCAAAGATCAGATATCCCAAAAGAATCTTTATGTATAGTGTATGCTTCATTATCGAACCTCGAACTTATAGCCGATGCCCCAGACAGTAGCAATGCCCCAGGATGCATGGTCTTTTATTTTTTCACGGAGACGCTTGACATGGACATCCACGGTACGGGTGTCCCCGATATATTCATAACCCCAGATATGGTCGAGTAACTGCTCTCTGGTAAAAACCTGATTCGGGGAAGATGCTAAAAAGTAGAGTAACTCTAATTCCTTTGGCGGCATCTCGACCGGTTTCCCAAAGTATTCAACCGAATAGTTCGAAAGATTGATGACAAGATCCGGATAGGTAACACACTTGATATCTGCCTCCACGGCTTCTGTTTTCGCCGGCTGATAACGTCTGAGTACCGCTTTTACACGGGCAACCAGTTCCTTGGAATCAAAAGGCTTCATAATGTAGTCATCGGCACCAAGCTCAAGCCCGAGAACCTTATCAAAGATCTCGCCTTTTGCGGAGAGCATGATGATCGGTGTGTTCGCCTTTGCGCGGATCTCGCGGCAGACCTGATAACCATCCATGCCCGGAAGCATCAGATCGAGCAGGATCAGGTTCGGCTGATAGGTATCGAATTCGCGCAGAGCGGACTCTCCGTCATGTACCATCTCTGTATCAAAACACTCCTTCGTCAGATAGAGTGAGATCAGCTCTGCAATATTTACGTCATCATCAACAATTAGTATTTTCTGTTTTGCAGCCATAGCAGTACTCCTTTCAAAAGCAGTTATAATCGGTTATTTGAATTCGGCGATCGTAACGCCGGCATC
>CACZPJ010000024.1 GCA_902782995.1 uncultured Lachnospiraceae bacterium
CATGAATATCTTCATCAGATCAGCTTTGAAGAGGTATTGGAGTATGTTGAGAAAATCATTGTGGAAGGGTCAAAAGAGTTGGTGGTTTATCATGGAAGCTGCTACGAATTTGAAAAGGTGGATCTTAACAAATCCCATAATCGAAGAGATTTTGGAAAAGGTTTTTATACTACAATATTACAATCACAATCAAAAGAATGGGGTTATAGAATTTCATTAAGGGAAAAAAAGAAACAGTATTTCGTTTATGAATATTTATTTGAAGAGAATCCTACATTAAATGTGAAAAGATTTGATGCTTTGAGCGAGGAATGGCTTAAATTTATTAAGGAAAACAGAAGCAAGGGTGGATTACAGCATAATTATGATGTGGTGATTGGACCGGTAGCAGATGACAACACGATGGAAACCGTTCAGTTATATATAGCCAATATTTTAACGGCATCAGAAGCGGTAGAAAGATTACGGTACAATAAAGTAAATAATCAGGTGTCATTTCATACAGAGAAAGCATTGAAGTATTTGCAGTTGGTAAGGAGGAAGTCTTATGCCAGAGATGATATATAGTTTTAATGGAAAAGATATTACGATGAATGTCTGTATACAGATTAGGAATGTATTGAAATTACTACAGCAACATTTTCATATCAGTTTTGAAGAAGCTGCTTTGAAGTTTTACAAATCAGAGACATATAAAACATTACAGGAAACAGAGAATGGATTGTGGGCTGAATCAGCGGAATATATAGCTGATAGGTATTATGAAGAAACAGATGAGAACTCATAAAACACCCCCGGGTGTGATCCGTAAGGATCATACACCCGGGGTTTTCTTATAGAAATTCCAAGCATTAATTTTCTGCGAAGTTACCGGTATAGAGCTGGTAGTATTTGCCGTGTTCCGCGATCAACTGGTCGTGGCTGCCACGTTCAATGATGCGTCCATGCTCTAAGACCATGATACAGTCACTGTTTCTGACAGTAGAAAGACGGTGGGCGATCACGAAGGTTGTACGGCCGTGCATCAGCTTATCCATACCATCCTGAACGATACGTTCGGTACGGGTATCGATCGAACTGGTTGCTTCATCAAGGATCAGAACCGGTGGATCTGCGATCGCTGCTCTTGCAATCGCAAGAAGCTGACGCTGTCCCTGGCTTAAGTTCGCACCATCACCGGTTAAGACGGTCTGATAGCCATCCGGCAGATGACGGATGAAGCTGTCTGCATTGGCGAGCTTTGCGGCTGCGTAGACTTCTTCATCGGCAGCATCTAACTTACCGTAGCGGATGTTATCCATAACCGTTCCGGTGAACAGATGGGTATCCTGCAATACGATACCGAGAGAGTGACGAAGGTCCGCCTTTTTGATCTTGTTGATGTTGATACCGTCGTAACGGATCTTACCGTCGGAAATATCGTAAAAGCGGTTGATCAGGTTCGTGATCGTTGTTTTTCCGGCACCGGTAGAACCGACAAAGGCGATCTTCTGACCCGGTGTTGCAAACAGATCAACATTGTGTAATACGACCTTATCTTCGGTGTAACCAAAGTCCACATCATCAAAGACCACATCACCGGTCAGCTCGCGGTATTCGACACTGCCGTCAGCCTGATGGGTATGCTTCCATGCCCAGAGACCGGTATGCTCCGGTGTTTCGGTGAGGACACCGTTTTCCTTTCTGGCATTCACGAGTGTGACATAACCGTCATCTGTCTCGACTTCTTCGTCTAACATTGCAAAGATTCGTTCCGATCCGGCAAGTGCCATGACGATACTGTTTAACTGCTGGCTGACCTGATTGATCGGCATGTTAAAGCTCTTATTGAAGGTCAAAAAGCTCGCAAGTCCGCCAAGTGTCAGTCCGCCGATGCCGCTTAAGGCAAGGATACCGCCGACGATCGCACACAGCACATAGCTGATATTACCGATCTGGGCATTGACCGGCATTAAGATATTTGCAAACTTATTTGCGTTGTAAGCACTGTCAAAAAGCTGGTCATTTAAGGCATTGAATTCTTCGATGCTTTCCTGTTCATGGCAGAAGACTTTTACGACCTTCTGGCCATTCATCATTTCTTCGATATAACCGTTTACCGTACCGATATCACGCTGCTGTGCCATGAAGTAAGCACCACTTTTCCCGGCAAGCTTTTTCGTGGTATAGAGCATGATTGCAACCATGACAAGTGTCAGGATCGTAAGCGGAACATTTAAAATGATCATATAGATCAGGACATTCACGATCGTGATGGCACTGTTGATAAACTGCGGGATACTCTGGCTGATCATCTGCCGCAGGGTATCAATATCATTCGTATAGGTCGACATGATGTCTCCATGGGCATGTGTGTCGAAGTAGCGGATCGGCAGTTTTTCCATGTGGGAGAACATATCGACACGCAGTGTACGCAGAGTACCCTGTGTGACATAGACCATGATACGGGTGTATGCATAGGTGGACAGTGCACCAAAAAGGTAGACAACAGCGACCTTAAGGATTGCGGATGCAAGTGGCCCGAAGTCCGGGGTGTCACTTTTCATCAGGGGAAGGATATAATCATCGATCAGGGTCTGCATGAACTTAATGCCCCATGCATTTGCAAAAACACTGATGAAAATAAAAATCAGAACGAAGATGCAGGCGATCCGGTAGTTTTTCATGACATAGGACATGATCCGGCAGAACAGCTTCCATGGATTTTTTACCTGTTTTTTCTTTTCCATTATGCATTGCCTCCTTTCTCGTCAAAGTCACCGCCACCGCTGGTCTGGGATTCGTAGACATCGCGGTAGATCTCATTTGTGGCAAGAAGCTCTTCGTGGGAGCCAAAGCCGGTTACTTTTCCATCGTCGAGTACGATGATCTTATCGGCATTCTGGACGCTGGAGATACGCTGTGCGATGATCAGCTTTGTCGTATCCGGGATCTCGGATGCAAAAGCCTGGCGGATCTTCGCATCGGTCGCAGTATCCACGGCACTGGTCGAATCATCTAAGATTAAGATCTTCGGCTTCTTTAACAGGGCGCGCGCAATACAAAGACGCTGCTTCTGTCCACCGGATACGTTGGTACCACCCTGCTCGATATGGGTGTGATAGCCATCCGGGAAGGCCGCAATGAACTCATCCGCACAGGCGAGCTTACATGCGTGGATACATTCCTCTTCGGTCGCATTCTTATCGCCCCAGCGGAGGTTATCTAAGATGCTGCCGGAGAACAGGACATTGTTCTGCAATACGACTGCCACCTGGTTACGCAGGGTTTCCAGATCATAGGTACGGACATCCTTACCGCCGACAAGCACACATCCTTCGGTAACATCATAAAGACGGCTGATCAGGTTCACGAGACTTGATTTCGAGCTTCCCGTTCCGCCTAAGATACCGATCGTCTCGCCGGAATGGATCGTCAGATGGATGTCACTCAGTACCGGTGAAGAAGCATCCTTTTTGTAACTGAAGGTCACATGGTCAAAAACAATATCCCCGTTTTCAACTTCAAAGTCCGGATTTTCCGGGTTTGTCAGACTGCTTTCTTCATTTAATACTTCGCTGATACGTTCTGCACTGGCAACACTCATACTCAGCATGACGAATACCATCGAGAGCATCATAAGGCTCATTAAGATATTCATACAGTAGGCAAGCAGACTCATAAGCTGACCGGTCGTAAGGGAAGAATGCACGATCATTTTTGCACCAAACCAGCTGATCAACAGGATACAGGAGTAAACCGTAAGCTGCATCAGCGGGGAGTTAAAGGTAACGACATTTTCTGCACGTACAAGCATCCGGTAGATGTTATCACTTGCTTTGGTAAACTTGCCGATCTCGTGATCTTCCCGGACATATGCCTTTACTACACGGATTGCAGATACATTTTCCTGCACACTGGCATTTAAGTCATCGTACTTACGGAAGGCTGCGTTGAAGTAGTTCATTGCCTTATAGATAATAAAGGCAAGCGCACTGCCGAGTAAAAGAACAGCGGCCAGATAGATGCTTGCAAGCTGCGGGTTGATGAAAAATGACATCGCCATGGCACAGATTAAGCTGGCAGGCGCACGCATACACATGCGAAGCAGCATCTGGTAAGCGTTCTGGATATTTGTTACATCGGTTGTCATACGGGTGACAAGACCTGCGGTGCTGAACCGGTCGATATTGGCAAAGGAAAAGGTCTGGATCTTTTCAAACATCGCCTTTCGTAAGTTCCGGGCAAATCCGGCAGAAGCACGCGCACCGTATTTTCCACCCATAATACCATTAAAGAGGGAAAAACATGCGGCAACGGTCATCCAGGCACCAACGACATAGATGTGGTGGATATTGCCGGCTTCGACACCATCATCAATGATCGAAGCCATAAGTAACGGGATAATTGTTTCCATAATTACTTCGAGGATCATAAAGACCGGAGTAAGAATGGAGTCGCGCTTGAATTCTTTGATCTGCGCGGCAAGTGTTTTTATCATATAGTTCACATCCTTTTTCAAAATTTACTTTTCATACGCTCATAATTCTGATAGTATGTTAGCGTACTAACAAATATAGTATGATATTTTTTAATTGTCAAGAATCAAATAGCAAAAGTATTTTTCAAAAAAAACATTGGCGGATGATACGAAAATTTAGCATTTGCGACTTATGGAGAATCTTAGATTTTCTTAATGTTCTGTAGACAGGATAGCAATGCAGCGACATGGATGTCGCTGCAAGCAAAAGCCGGGGCATGGACGCCACGTCTTTTGTGGTTGCGGTCGGAAAAGTGTATTTTGGCAGAACATTTAGAAAATGTTAGATTCGGAATTCGGAGCAAATACAAACTTTCGTATCATTCGCCGAGGAATTTTTATATCTATCGTGTTTTGGTATTTGATGTTTAAATGCTGGATTCAAATAAAAAGTATGAGGGATAGTATCTACTTAGAAGGGGCAGGGAAAAACATGTGTGAATACGCAGAAGGAAAAGAGAAGGATACGCGGATCGGCTTCGAGATCCGTACGATCCACAATATGATTGGTGTGCATGTGGAACACCATATGAAGGCGAAGGGACATGATTTGACACAGATGCAGGCATGGGTGATCGGCTACCTCTATGGCAGACAGGGACAGGATACCTACCAGCGCAATATTGAAGAAGAGTTCCATGTTTCACGGGCAACAGCGACGAATATCTTAAAGGTTATGGAGCGCAAGGAACTGATCGAGCGGAAGTCTGTGGATACAGACAAACGGCTGAAAAAGATCTATCTGACGAAGCAGGCAGTTGCGATTCAGAAGGATGCGATAGAGGATATGCAGTTTGTGGAACAGATGCTCGTGCAGGGATTATCGGAAGAAGAAGTTGTACGTTTTAAGCAGATGCTTGGTGTTGTCCATGACAATGTCGCAAGGGATATTCGTAAGACGAAATTTACAAAAAATTAAGATTATTTTGTAGGATATTATCGGAAGGTTTGCTATAATAATATGTAATGATTGGGGGGGCAGTTTTTTCAATTACATCGACAGAAAGGTGCAGTGAATGGAAAACAGCAGACAAGTTGTCTTAAAAGTAGCAATATTGACGGTATTGATTCTGGGATTGACCTTTTTCCTAAAACAGATCGTGATCGATAAGCAGATCCGGATGGTTCCGTTAGATACACAGTGGCAGATACGTGTGAATGACCAGCAATACGACGGGGATCAGTTAGAGGAGATCACATTTCCCATGACACAGAAGGGCGATCATGTGGAGATCACCGGGGTTTTGCCGGATTTAAAGATTACCCAGCCATCCCTGCAGATCAACTTCCGGCAGTCGGAGGTACATATTTATGTGGGGGAGAAGGAGATCTACTCCTACGGAATGGAATATGCCAGACGAGGTGTGATGTTAGGCGCAGGCTATATCTGGCAGGAGCTTCCCGCAGAGTATGCAGGGAAGGTATTGCGTATCACATTAGATGTGCAGGAGAATGATGCATTTAACAAGTTTTTGACAATCTATGCACAGGAAACATCCCATATTTACTATAATATGTTTTCGAATCAGGTGTTAATGGTTGTTATCATCGGATTTTTACTCTGCTTCGGTTATACGTCACTGGTCATTGTGGTGTGCATGTATACGCGGAGGAATGCGTACCGGGGAATGCTAAATGGATTGATGTGGATCGCGGTTTTCGCACTGCTTGTCGCGACCTGGCTGCTTACCTACAGCCGGATGATCGAGATCTGGATCGACGATTTCCGGGTGATCGGGCTCATTGAATATATAAGCCTTTATTTTGCACCGATCAGCCTGCTGTTTTTCATGTACGATATGATGCAGGACGGCTGGTACCGGAAGGTAATAAAGCTGATGGGCATTCTGTTTGTGGTCTGCGATGTGGTCATGATCTTCTTAGACGTATCGGGGATCGCGCATTTTGCAAGAACCTTGAAGCTTCTGCATCTGATGATCGGATTAAATGGTATTGCTGCGGTGTATCTGGCACTGCGCTGGGCAAAAAAGAGAAAGCGCAGGGCAGACCGGATCTTTGCGGGAAGTATCCTGTTGTTTATCGGATTTGCGATCGCAGATCTGATCCGTTATGGACTCGATAAGTATGGCAATACCGGCTGGAATCTCTCTGCAACCGTGATGCCGGTCGGACTTCTGGTATTCGTTATCGGAATGTTTATGAGCTTTGTATTCATGATGCTTGAAAATGTTGCGGATAATATGGAACGCAGGACTCTGTTACAGATGGCATATACGGATGCACTGACGAATATCAGCAACCGCGCAAAGTGTGAAGAGGTTTTGGCAGAATATGAAGAAAAGCAGGATCCGCTTACGATCGTTTTAATGGATCTGAACCGTTTTAAGCAGGTGAACGATACCTACGGACATGCAGCCGGAGATGAACTTTTAATCCGCTTTGCAGGGATTCTCAAGGAGCAGTTTGACGGAGTGGCAACGGCAGGACGTATGGGTGGCGATGAATTTGTGCTGATCTTAGACTATCGTCCAGGGGAAGAGATAGAGCGGCTGATGGAGCAGTTGTTAGCAAGGGTTACTAAGGCGAATGCATCTGCGGGCAGGCCATATGGAATATCGGTTGCATATGGGTATGCGGATAACTATAACCGGGAGTGTATCAATGTCTGGAAAGTCTATGAGGAGGCAGACCGGAAAATGTATGAGTATAAGAAACGTTATAATCTGGGAAGATAAATGAAGGAGGCAGGATTATGGGAATTATCTGGATTGGACTAATCGTGGTATTTCTGTTCATTGAGATCATTACCGTGGGACTTACGACGATCTGGTTTGCCGGTGGCGCACTTGCGGCACTGATCGCATGCGGACTTGGCATGAATACCATCGGACAGTCGGTGATCTTTCTGGTGGTATCACTGTTATTACTCTTTTTTACAAGACCATGGGCATTAAAATATGTGACACCACATCGAACGAGAACCAATTACGAAGAAGCAGTCGGTCAGACGGTACGTGTGACAGAAGCTGTCGATAACCGTACATCAACCGGAACTGCCGTTTTAAACGGACAGGAATGGACCGCAAGAAGTGAAGCAGATGATGTGGTGATCCCGAAGGATGCGATGGCAACGGTTGTTGCAGTATCCGGTGTAAAACTGATTTTAAAGTATGAAAAGTAACAGGAGTGGTGATAGATGAAGTTAGGAATGACATTTGAAGGCGGTGCAAGCAGAACAGTTTTTTCCTGCGGTGTGGCAGATGCATTTTTAGAAGAGGATCTGATGCCGGATTATTTTATCGGTGTATCTGCAGGAATCGCATTCGGGATCTCGTATCTGTCTAAGCAGAAGGGAAGGAATCTCCGTCTGGCAAGGGAGTATATGCCGAGTAAGCAGTATCAGGGTGCAAAGTATCTGCTCGACCGTAAGAAAAAGACATTCTATAACGTAGAGTATGTATTTGGTGAAGTGCCAAATAAGCTTCTGCCGTTTGATTATGATGCATTTGCAGCATATCCGGGTAAGGTCGTTGCAGTGGTAACGAATATTCATACCGGTGAGGCAGAGTATTTGGAAGTACCAAGGGACAGCCATGACTTTGAGGTTGTACTGGCAAGCTGTTCGCTGCCGGTATTGTTCCAGCCGGTGAAGATCGGACACCATTATTACCTTGATGGAGGAATTGCAGATTCGATTCCATACCGTCAGGCGATGAAGGAAGGCTGTGACAAGAATATCGTGGTGCTCACCAGAGAACGCGGCTATGTGAAGCGGACAGACCAGAGCGTCAAGGTATCGGCATGGCTGTATCAGAGATATCCGAAGATCGCACAGGCACTGCGTGACCGGGCAGAGAACTACAACCGGAGCATGGAGGAATTAGCTGCCTTAGAACGGGAAGGCAAAGTCTTTGTGATCGCACCGGATACGACCTATGGCATGAGCAGGACAGAGTCTGACCCGGTGAAGTTAGAGCAGTTATATGAAGAAGGTTATCTGAAGGCAAAGGAGCAGATGGTTGCACTGAAGAATTATCTGAAGGCATAAGACAGCAGACAGAGGGGATGGCACAGGTTATTTATGGAAAACAGAATTCGTGAAAAAATAAAAATCCATTATAATAATGCAAAGATCTATCAGATCGGATTGTTCTCTTTAAACAATGCCGCAACCAATCTGTATCTGGCTCTGATGGGCTACGTTTCCTACTATGCAAATTCCATTGCGGGATTTTCGGTTGTGCTTGTATCCTGCCTGCTGACAGGTCTGAATATTTTTGACGGTATTTCAGATCCGATTGTCGGATTTTTTTTAGATAAGACGAAGGGACGGTTTGGAAAGTTCCGCCCGTTTATGGCGGTGGGTAATTTGATCATGGCAGTCAGTACGGTGCTGTTGTTTACGACGACGCATATCGTGCCAAAGGCAGTGCGGACACCGTATTTTATTCTGATCTATGCGCTGTTTGTTATCGGCTACACATTTCAGACGGTAGTTGCAAAGTCCGGACAGACGGTGATTACGAATAACCCAAGCCAGCGGCCGCTTTCGACTTACTTCGATTCTGTTTTTATCATGGCAGCGTATGGCGGCAGTGCCCTTTTTGTGGCGAACTATCTGGTGCCAAAGTATGGCGGCTTTACAAACGAAGCACTTTACTTAGAATATATCGTCTGGGTGATCGTGTTGTCTGCGATCTGCACGTTTCTGGCGATTCTTGGTATCTGGGATAAGGACAAGCCATCTGTTTATGTTGCGAAGAAGTCACAGCATATCGGGGTACGGGATTATATGGATATCATCGTACATAATAAGCCGATCCGCATGCTGATCATCGCAGCCTGCACTGACCAGTTCGCAGCTACCGTGTATAGCCATACGACAGTAGGTGTCATGCTCTTTGGTATTATGATGAACAATTACGGGATCGCAGGACTGATCGGTGTTGTCGTTGCACTGCCGACACTTGTGGTGGTAAGTCTTGGAATTAAGGTGGCACAGCATATGGGACAGAAGAAGGCACTGGTGCTTTTCACAAGGCTTGGTATTCTGTTTCAGGTCGCAATGATCCTGGTATTGATGCAGGATAATGTGAATACGATCACCTTTAACCTGAAGAAAATAAATCTGATCACGGTTGCATTTGTCGTGATCTACATTTTACTTAATGGCTGTAAGTCGATCACGAATAATATGGTCGTACCGATGATCGCAGACTGCTCAGATTATGAGGAGTATAGCAGCGGCAGATTTGTACCGGGGTTGATGGGAGCGTTGTTCTCTTTTGTCGATAAGGTGTTTGCTGCCTTTGGAACGGCATTTGTCGGGCTGGTGATGATGCTCATCGGATACAATCATACGTTCCCGCAGATCGGGGATGCGGTTACACCGGTATTAAAGTGGACAACCCTGTTCCTGTATTGCGGAACGCCGATCATCGGCTGGGTGATCTCGCTGATCGTCATGCGGTTCTATTCGCTCGATCATAAGAAGATGCGGGAGATCGCGCGTGTAGCGGAGAAAAAATCCACCGAAGCAGATTCTGAGGAACAGGCGTTTACAAGTCAGGAAGAAAATTAGTGTAAAAATGAGAGAAAGGCATGGAATAAAAATGAAAATTGTTTTTTTGGATGCAAAGACGATCGGGGATGATATTGATCTGTCAGCGTTTGACCGTCTCGGAGAAGTGGTAAAATATGACTTTTCTACGAGTGAGGAAACCGCAGAACGTGTGAAGGATGCGGATGTGATCATTCTAAATAAGGTAGAGATCAATGAAGCATCGATCAAAACGGCTGAAAAGTTAAAACTGGTATGCGTAACGGCAACCGGTACGAATAATCTGGATAAGGACTATCTGGAAAAAAGAGGAATCGCATGGCGTAATGTAGCCGGATATTCCACCGAGACGGTGGCACAGCATACCTTTGCACTGCTGTTTTATCTGGCAGAGAAGCTGCGCTATTATGATGATTATGTAAAGGATGAACATTATATCGGTGACAAGCTGTTTACACACTTTGAAAATGTATTCCATGAGATCGCAGGAAAGACCTGGGGTATTATCGGACTCGGCAATATCGGAAAACGTGTTGCTGACATCGCAGCTTTGTTTGGCTGTCATGTGATCTACTATTCGACAACCGGAAAGCATGACCAGCCGGGCTATGAGCGGGTAGACTTTGATACCCTGCTTGAGACTTCGGATATTGTATCGGTGCATGCACCATTGACAGAACAGACCAAGGATCTGATGAACTGGGATGCTTTTTGTAAGATGAAAAAGAGTGCGATCTTTTTGAATCTGGGTCGTGGACCGATCGTGGTCGAAGCCGATCTTGCAAAGGCGTTGCAGGAAGGTGAGATCGCGGCAGCAGGCTTAGATGTACTCTGTAAGGAACCGATGAGTGCGGATAATCCACTGCGTGAGATCAAGGACAGCAATAAGCTTCTCATCACGCCACACATTGCATGGGCCAGTGTGGAGGCAAGAAACCGCCTGATGCAGATCATCGCAAAGCAGGTGGAGGAGTTCGCAGAGTCACTTGAGCAGTAGGTGATGCTATAAATCCGGGTGGTGAAATATATTCTGGTTGTGTGTAAGGTCATACTGCATCATAGATGATAAATCTGCTCCGAATTCCGAATCTAATATTTTCTAAATGTTCTGCCATGGTATTCTCTCCGACCGCAACCACAAAAGACATGGCGTCCATGCCATGGCTTTTGCTTGCAGCAACGTCCTGTTGCTGCATTGCTGGACAATCTACAGAACATCAAGAAAATCTAAGATTCTCCATAAGTCGCAAATTTATAATCTATGATGCAGCATGACGATTCCATACAATGAAGTGTACATAGTATTTCACCACCCGGATTTATACATGAAGTCCGCTGCTGTAGGAACGGCTGCCTAACTCTGACAGTAGATGTTCTTCTGCTGGCGAATGTGTCTGAGAAGCATTTTGGAAGAACACATCCTCACACAGCATAATCCGCTTCCGGTAGCGGGCAGATGCTTTCTGCATCAGCTCCGGGAAGGATGCGTCCGAGGTACTGGATCTGTCCCATGGGTTCGACCAGCGGCGGTGGCTGAGGTTTAACGGATCGGTTGTAAAGTGCAGCTTGTCACTTGCGATAAGCGGGGATGCAAAGGCATAGCCCGGAAGGTGGCGTTCCGCCATGCGAAGCAGAGCTTTCTTTTTTCCGCTTGGATCACGAAGTGCCCGGACACCAAGCTCCATCATGCGGGTTACAAGCCGGGTGTGGAGATGGCTTAGGCGGTACTGCGGAAAGACATGGTCATAGACATAACGGAGCATCGAAGCGATCACGCGTCGTTCCCTTCCGTTTAGATGGATCGTCCGGTCCGCATGAAATTCAGATGGACGCAGATGTTTTGTCTGCGCGAGTAACAGCGTATCAATGTCCGTTTCCAGATAGACATGTCTGCCATAGTAGGATGGATCATTCTTATCATAGCGGGATTTGTTGTAGATATATGGATGGCAGAAGGTGTCTAAGGTATAGTGCCCGATAAAGCCAAGGATATAGGTACACGCTGTTTCATAGTCGTATGGATCAGAAAACAACATGCGGCTTTGCAGAAGATAATAAAAGAAGCAGCCTGCCTTCGCACTGTGCGCGGCAGAGCCGGGACTGACCTTATAGCGCAGATAGGAAAACAGATCATAAAAGAAGACATCCGGTCCCTGAAGCCCAAGACCAAACGCAGTCGGATGGCGGTAAATAAGTGGATAGGAACGGGAAAGTTTATCCTTTTGTATGGTAGAAACACCGAACAGATAATGTGTGACAAATCCTGGCATAAGCAGACTCCTTTCTTCTGTTGATCCGTGCATAGTTTCTTCTATTTCCGGAAAAGATACCTCTAGTATAGCACGAATACGGCAATTTTATTTTGTTCTTTTTCACTGCACAACCGGCAGGTTGTATAGTGTGAAGAATAAGATTTTTTACACACGAGTGATATGCGCAAAAAGGCAGCGCAGGAATAGTGAATAAAATGTAAAAAAGTTAGACAAATTGTCGAAAATGTATAATTCACGAATACATAAATTTTGAATTGCATATGTTCATAAGAATAGGATTTGGGCTATACTCTTGCTTGAAAAGGTGAATAGAACGGACAAGAATGGAGGAAACACAATGGGTAATTTAGCATCTGCTGTTGAGAGAAAGGCGTTTAGCGTAGCGATTGATGCAGCATTAAAGCATATGAATAAGGACAGAGAAAAAGCACTGCTTCAGATTGTCGATCTGACAGAGAAGTTTATGGGAAACAATTTCAATAAGGCTTCCTATGATGCAACACGTGCAATGATTCAGAATCCGGATCATAAGTGGATGCGTTATGTGAATCGTCTGTTAGATGAGTTAGATCCGCATGTAGCGAAGATGACAGCACTTAATCTGGGTTATCAGGCAGCTTTCTATGGAACAAAGACCATCCGTAAGATGCGTGAGGTTCATGACTGCAATATCCCTTGGCTGATCTTAATGGATCCGACCAGTGCATGTAATCTGCATTGTACCGGCTGCTGGGCTGCTGAGTATGGCAACAAGCTGAACTTAACCTATGAAGAATTAGACAGCATCGTTACACAGGGAAAAGAACTCGGTATCTATTTCTATATGATGACCGGTGGAGAACCGTTAGTAAGAAAAGCAGATATTATCAAGCTGTGTGAAAAGCACAATGACTGTGCATTCCACTGCTATACAAACGGAACCTTAGTAGATCAGGCATTCTGTGATGAGATGAAGCGGGTAGGTAACCTGTCCTTATCGATCAGCCTCGAAGGTTTCGAAGATACAAACGACTTCCGTAGAGGAGACGGAGTATACAGCAAGGTACTTCATGCAATGGATCTGTTACATGAGAATGGTCTGTTATTTGGTAACTCTGTATGCTACACAACCAAGAATATGGAAGCAGTAACATCCGATGAGTTCTTTGATCTTCTGATCGAGCATGGAAGCCGCTTCGCATGGTATTTCCATCTGATGCCGGTTGGTATGGATGCGGCACCGGATCTGATGCCGACCAAGGAGCAGCGTGAGTATATCTATCATAGAATCCGTGAGGTTCGTGGCATGGAAGGCGGCAAGGAAATTTTCGTTATGGATTTCCAGAACGATGGCGAGTACGTTGGAGGATGTATCGCAGGCGGAAGAAACTACTGCCACATCAATCCAAAGGGCGATGTAGAGCCATGTGTATTCATTCATTACTCCAGTGCCAACATCAGAGAGAAGTCTCTGCTTGAGTGCTTAAAGCAGCCGCTGTTTATGGCATACAGAGATAACCAGCCGTTTAACGACAACATGTTAAGACCTTGTCCGATGTTAGAGAATCCGGAGATCTTACAGCGTATGGTAAAAGAGACAGGCGCAAAGTCTACCGATATGCAGCAGCCGGAGTCCGTGGAGCATCTCTGTGGCAAGTGTGAGAATTATGCAAGAGAGTGGAAAGAGACTGCCGATAAGCTCTGGGCAGAGCATCCATTTGTAATGAAAGGATACTGTAACTATAAGAAAAAAGAATAATCAGGTAAGGAGTGATTCCGATTAAGAAACGAACGACAACGATTTTAAAGCTTGCCTTTGTAGCAGCTTTGGTAGCAATTATTATCTACACCTTCCGGGATTCGGCAGGACCGATCTTAGGAGAATTAAAGCACACGAAAGCATGGGTGATCGTAACGATCAGCGTGTTGTCCGTCTGTTATGAACTGGTGGAGGGCTGGATCACCTATTCTTTTGCAAGAAAGTATAACCCGCGCTTTACCTATGGAATGGGTGTAGAGAGTGCATTCTATTGCAGTTTTTACCGTGTGGCAACCCTCGGAAGCGGTGCAGGTGTTGCGGCGGTGTATTACATGAATGAAAAGGGCATCGAGGTATCGAAAGGTACCGGCATGTATATGGTAGAGTATGTCCTGCATAAGGTGACGATCGCTATTTTTTCCGCTATCTTTTTTGCAATAAGTTGGGGATATATGCGGGCAAATTATGCAAAATACAGTTGGATGCTGCTTGGTGGTTATGGAATCACTGTTGTAGTAGCAATCGTTTTGATCTTGTTCTGCTGTTCGAAGCGTTTTCATGGGCTGATCCTCTTTCTGGTGGACAAGCTCAACCGGAAGGGACGCTTTGATGCACAGGCAGCAGAGCTTCGGAATCAGTGCAGTGTATTGGAGAGCGCAACAGCAGCCTTATTGTCAAAGGGCGGCTTTGTGGTATCCATTATTGCGAAGAACTTGTTAAAATTCGCATTCTGGTATAGCATTCCGTTTTTCGTGCTGATGCAGAGCGGTGGACCGAATCTGGTGCAGGCAATGGCGATCACCTCACTTTCAGTGATGCTTGCGGCTGTTATTCCATCCCCGGCGGGAATCGGATCGACGGAGTTTGTGTTCACGATGCTGTTTGCCGTTGTGGTAGGCACAGGAGCAGCAGGCTCGGCATCACTGTTATACCGGTTTGCAACATTTGTGCTTCCGTTTGTGATCGGGGCAGTAGTCGTGCTCGTAAGACGGGGCAGGAAGCATGCAAAGTGACATGTATGGATGAAGAAAGTCTATTTGACAAAATGAATCAGCATGTTATAATTTAAATAGGCAAAAAGCTATAAAAGTTTCCGCAAGGCAACGAATAGAAAAACCAGCGTGGTCGAGACGCTGGTTTTTCTATTCCATTTTTTAAGTTTTTGTGAACGTACTTGTAAAATCGTTTTTCATGCGGTATATTAGCAAATGGATGTTTCGAAGAATGGAAGAATCGAAGGAAAGGAACATACATGCCGCGCAGAGGTGTGGCATGCATAGATATGAAAATGAAACTAAGCATACGATTAAATAAGAAGAATCTGATCATGACACTGGTGATGTTTGTCATCATGCTGGTTTTCTGCATCCGGTCTCATGTGATGGTTGCAGCAGCCTTTGGCGGCGGCATTCTCTATTTTCTGATCAAGACCTTATATCTGAAGAAAAAAGAGCCGGAAAAGCCATGGAAAAAGGAAGAAAAGAAAAGTCCGCTGATCTGGTTACGAAAGCTAAGCCCGGTGTGGATCGCACTGGAGCTTTTTTTGAGTGCATTTCTGACAGAGTGGATGGTTCAGTTTTTACTGCTGGAGCCGGAGAACCGGGGACGGATCAGTTCGAGCCATGCGTGGTTAAATGTATGGTGCTGCCTGATCTGGATACTGTTCTGGCTGGTGATCACGGCAAGTCCGAAGCTGTCCTGCCTGATCGGACACATTACACTGCTGACACTTGCCGGCATCAACTATTTTGTCTATCAGTTTCGCGGAAACGAGTTCTCCTTCGGTGATCTGAAGGCAGCATCCACCGGATTGAGTGTTGCATCGAAGTATCAGTTTGTGTTAGAAGACCGCGCGGTCTATGTTATTCTTCTTGCAATCTTATATGTGGCGTTCATCCGCCGGCTGAACTTTAAGCTCAAAAAAAGATGGATGCTCCGGCTCGGTGCGCTGGCAGTAGGCTGCATGCTGACCAGCTATGTTGCCACAAAGTCTGAAAATATCGTTATGGAGTCCTGGGAGCAGAAGGGCACATACCGCAACGGCTATGTGCTGAATTTTATCTTAAGCGTGCGTGATTCCTTCGTGTCTGCACCGGATGGCTATTCCACCGAGGCAATACAGGAATTGGAAGATCAATATGGCAAGTCTGAAAATGCCGGCTCGAAGGATGACCCGACGATCATTGTCATTATGAATGAATCCTTTGCAGATCTGGGTGTGATCGGAGATCTGGCAACGAACGAAGAAGTTACCCCATTTTTGAATTCCATGAGCGGGAATACGATCAAGGGTAAGGTCCTTTCCTCTGTTTTTGGTGCAAAGACACCGGATTCCGAGTGGGAGTTTTTAACCGGGAATTCAATGGCATTTCTGCCAAGCGGTTCCGTGCCATACCAGCAGTATGTTTCGGGAGATACCTATTCCTTAGTCAGCACCTTAAAAGAGCGCGGCTATACCTGCCTTGCCATGCATCCGTACTATGAGACGGGCTGGAGCAGAAACAAGGTCTATCCATTGATGGGCTTTGACGAGATGCACTTTATCGACTACTTTGACCAGAATAATATCATGCGAGAGTACATCACCGATGAGGAGCTTTACAACAAGATCATCAATAAGTACGAGGAAAAGGATTCGGATGAAAAGATGTTCATTATGAGTGTCACCATGCAGAACCATGGTGGATATACGGACTATTATCCGAACTTTGAAAGTGATATTAAGATGACGAATGGCTATTACAGCGATGTGAACCAGTATCTTTCCCTGATCCACCAGAGTGATCAGGCGTTAGAGAAGCTGATCTCATACTTCGAAGGTGTGGATGACAAGGTAGAGATCGTATTTTTCGGAGATCATCAGCCATCCCTGAATTCGAACTTCTACCGCCAGTTGAACCACAAGGGCTTATCCGGACTGACACTTCAGCAGTTAGAGGATCTCTTTACGGTTCCGTTCTTCATCTGGACAAACTATGAGAGTGAAGAAAAGACGGTGGATATTACCAGCCTGAACTTCCTTTCGACGATGGCATTGGAAAAAGCGGATATTGAGCTGCCAACCTACAACCGGTTTTTGAAGGATCTGATGGAGGTTGTTCCGGCAATGAATTCCAGAGCCTTTTACTCGAAGGAATATAACAGCTTCCGGCATTATAATGAAAGCTCCGGCGAGGAAACTGAGCTGTTGAATGAGTATGAGATGCTGCAATACAACAACATGTTTGATAAAAAGAATACGAGCAGTGTGTTCTTCCCGTTTTATCAGTCGGGCGGTCAGACAACGGGGGATGACTAAAAGACAGCCGCTTGGTGGAAAGTTGAAAAATGTCACAAGCAATATGGTAACGGTCGGTATTGCAGATGAGATCAGCGATAATGTCATGGAAAGGATCGGTGTTCTTGCAGGTATTACGGATCAGAAAATAAACTCTAATTTGTCATAAGATAATGATAGATTGCATAAAATAAAAGAACATTGAGAGTGCCAGCTCTAGACCTTTTTGGATAAATGGGGATAACAAAGCGTTATATTTCTGACAGTACAAAAAAGACACCCATCAGCACGACAAGAAACAGCACATTATACATGGTAAATACGAGCAGGTATTTCCGTGGTGTGCTGTTTTTTTCTTTTGCATAGAACTGATAGGAGATCAGGCTGGCAAGCGATGCGATCAGTGTGCCAAGTCCGCCGACATTTACACCGGCAAGCAGTGGTGCATACTGCGTCGTGAAGCCGGAAAGCAGGATTGCAGCAGGAACATTGCTGATAAACTGGCTTGCCAGTACACCACCCATGAATTCGTGCCCAACGATAACGGATGATAACAGGGAATGGATCGCAGGGATATTTTTCAGATTCCCGATGAAGATAAAAAAGCAGACAAAGGTCAGTAAGAGGGAGTAATCCACCTGTCGTAAAACAGACCGGTCAACCAGCAAAAATGTGAGGATCACGATACAAAGAACTACCGGATACGGCAGCAGATGCAGGACAACGAGCAGACATAGCGCAAACAGGGTCAGGTAGATGATTAGATGCCGGACAAAGCTATGCGTGTTATTTTGCGGATGGTCATCCGGTAAAATACAGACTGATACCGGTTCCCTGTTTTTTGCACAGAAAATGATGAAAACAAGCAAGAGCAGGGAGCATACAGAGTACGGAAGCATTGTGCGGATGAAGTCTGTCATGCTCATATCTGCGATCGTGTACAGATAGAGATTCTGTGGATTGCCAAGCGGGGTTAACATACTGCCAAGATTTGCGGCGATCGTCTCCAGCGTGATTAGAAAGATCATATGGGATTGCTTATCCGTGAACGATAAGACTAAGATGGTAAATGGAACGAAGGTGATCAGTGTCACATCATTGGTAATGAACATACTGCAAAAAAAGCAGAGAAGTACAAAGATCAGGTCGAGTGTACGGAAAGAGCCGGAATGTATGAGAAGCTTTCTGCCGAGGATGTCAAAGACACCGATCGAAGAAAGACCGCCGACAACTGCCATCAGGCTAAAGAGCAGAGCAAGGACACGGAAGTCAATGTAGGAAAAATAGGACGCAGACGGTGGCACAAAAAAGCAGGAGATGACGGCAAGGATCCCTGCGCAGACTAAGATGGTATGGGTTTTGAAAAAGTGTCGTATTCTGGTTTCCATAGTGCTCCTCATTTCTGTACAAACTGTTTTATACGATAACTTATGGCTATCGCAGCGTCGGTGAAACACCGAAGTTTTTCTTATAAGATCTTGAAAAAGTGGAATAATTTTTAAAGCCGCATTCAAAGCAGGCCTGTGTAACCGGCATTCCGTCTGCGATCAGTTCTCTTGCGTAACGCAGCCGCTTCATCGTCAGATAGCTGCCGATCGTGTAGCCGGTTTCTTCCTTGAAGGAATGCATCAGGTAATATTTGCTGGTAAAAAACTGCTCCGCAAGGGAGTCGATCGTGATGTCTTCGGTCAGGTGTGTATTTAAAAATTCTAAGACAGAGAGGATCTTTTCATTCGAAGAAGCCGTATCCATGTAGGTTAAGCTGTCATGTAATACTGCGCGGTTTAAGTGGATCATGAATTCTAAAAACAGCAGATTCTGGTACAGTTCGCCGGCGTAGTCCTCATCCTGAAAGGAACCTTCTAACTCCCTGCATACCTGATACAGCTTGCTGCTTTGCATCGAAGGGATCCGCAGTACATTCGATTTCTCCTTGGTGGCACGAAGAAAACAGTAGCCGAGATCATAGCTGTCATTTTTATGCGCACAAAGGAATTCCGGTGAGATATAGATGATGATCCGTTCGTAGACTGCGGAAGAATGTACAACCGGACAGTGAACATCCCCGGCTTTGACCAGCACCATGTCATAAGGCTTTAAGTCATAGGACTTACCCTCGATACAATAGGTGACATTGCCACGGATCAGGATCACGATCTTGTTAAAATCATGGTAGTGGAATTCGAATTCCCTTTTTTTCTTATCAATCAGATGAAACATCTTAAAGTCCTGCGTCAGATAACCACGCTTTTCATACTCTGCCATAATCATTCTCCTCACTTAAGAACCAGTATAAAGCATTATTTGCGATATTCATAGCATTATTTCGATATTATTCAAAAATAATGTCATATATAATAAGACTTAGATACAAAGTCAGAAGTCCGTTCCCGGATGGAGCGGAAAATATAGAAAGGGTGGACAGGATATGAAGAATTTCAGCAATTATACAGATTACAGTACAAAGGAAGAATTACATTTTGAATCCAAGGCAGTGCATGGAGCACTCGGAACAGAGCCG